>CAIWCG010000176.1 GCA_903911135.1 uncultured Bacteroidota bacterium | reverse complement strand
TTATAGGGCCACACCGAAAAGACAAGATTGCCAGCCGCACCTTGCTGGCCACCGACACCTTTGAGGCCATCAACAACGGCACCGAAGAATTGAAGTTTTTTGTGTCAAGATTTTTGGATGACCCTCATGGCATTTTTGTGAGCGTGGCAGCAGGAGATACGAAGGTCTTTGCCGCAGCCGACATGGGAAATATCGCCTACCGATACATCATGGTTCAGAACGACAGCCTGACCAATTCAGGTCATTATTCGTTCCGTTTCATCGACTAAATATTTGTCTTAATAATCTTTCTTGATGGTCTTATAATTGCTTCGCGTTTGGCGAGCTATCATAAGAACATCATCAAAATCCTCCATAAAAAAAGCCAACCATCATTATGTGGTTGGCTTTTTAGTTTATGGGTTCGTATTTTTCTTTAGGAGTTCAGCGTGGCAAGTACCGTAACGCCGCCAAGAACCTTCTGGTTCAGCTCCACATTTATGGTGGAGCCGAGTGGCAAAAGCACATCTACCCGAGAGCCGAACTTGATGAAGCCCATCTCTGAACATTGCGTCACCTTATCGCCCACCTTGGAGTAGCAGACTATTCGTCGGGCTACTGCTCCTGCAATCTGTTTCATCAGCACCTGCACCTTGTTCTTGTTTTCGATGACCACCGTAGTGCGCTCATTGTCGGTGGAAGATTTAGGTTCCCAAGCCACCAGAAACAACCCTGGGTGATATTTCTGATAGACCACCGTTCCGGCCATCGGATATCGGTTTACATGCACATTCAATGGCGACATGAACACGGAAATCTGAATCCTCTTGTCCTTGAAAAATTCATTGTCCACCGTCTCCTCTATCACCACCACTTTGCCATCGGCAGGGGCAATTATCTGGTTGTCGTTGATGGTCAAAATCCGTGTGGGGTGGCGGAAGAACTGCAATATCAACAAGAAAACGCCAAGCGATGCACTCGCGAATATTTCCCTTATCAGATATTGGTCATGTATGGCGTAATACAGCAGAAAATTGATTCCCAACCATCCGATGATGGTGAAGAACAGAATCTTGAAGCCTTCTTTGTGGATAGTCATTTTGTTGGATGTTTTAGGTGAATTTATTAAAGATATGAACGGATATAAACAATGAATGATAAACTATAGATGCCATGCAAATATAGTTTATCATTCATGAAATGCAAGAAACCGATTCTTAGAAATGTCCGCGAGACTTGATGGCATTGGCCACCTTGTTCATGGCAAATATATAAGCGCCGATACGCATGGACACCTTATATTTTGTAGAAGCATCCCAGCAGTTCTTGAAGGCCTTTTTCATGGAAGCATCCGCCTTTTGAACGACTTCTTCCAATGGCCAATAGTATCCATTTCGGTTTTGTACCCACTCGAAATAAGATACCGTAACACCACCGCCATTAGCGAGGATATCAGGGATAACCACAATACCTTTTTTCTGCAACACTTCATCAGCTCCTGAAGTAGTAGGGCCGTTGGCACCTTCCACAATCAGTTTAGCCTTTATATTATTGACATTTTTGGCTGTGATTTGGTTCTCCATAGCACAAGGAGCAAGCAAATCAACATTCAATTCCAACAGTTGTTCGTTCGTGATTTTTTCAGCACCTTTTAAACCAGTCAGTTGTCTACCATTGGCTTCGGCATGAGCTATCGCTTTATTGATATCGATGCCTTTAGGGTTGTAATAAGCACCAGTAACATCAGAAATAGCCACTACCCTGATGCCTTGGGCTTCGAAATAATGAGCGGCATAAGAACCAACATTACCAAACCCTTGAACGGCAGCTTTGGTTTTCTTGGGATCCATTTTCAATTTCTTCATGGCTTCCATGGCGGCTATCATCACCCCACGTCCCGTGGCTTCAGTTCTTCCCAAAGAACCACCAAGATGCAAAGGTTTTCCGGTAACAACGCCAGGTATATAAGCTCTTTTAATCTTGGAATAAGTATCCACTATCCAAGCCATTTCTCTAGGACCTGTGTTCATGTCTGGAGCAGGTATATCCTGGTTCTCACCAAATACATCAGACATGGCTACGGTGTATGCTCTTGTTAATCGCTCCAATTCGCCAACAGACATCTTTGCAGGATCGCAAGTGATACCGCCTTTTGCACCACCATAAGGTATGTCAGCAATGGCACATTTCCAAGTCATCCAAGCAGCCAAAGCCTTCACTTCGTCCTGATCAACCATCATGGAATATCGAATACCGCCCTTCGATGGTCCGAGGATATTCGAGTGAATAATTCGGTATCCCTCAAAAATCCTTGTACTTCCATCATCCATATAAACAGGAAGATTTACAGTAACAATCTTTGAAGGAACCTTGAGGACATTATGGGTTTCCTCATCCAGCCCAATAATTTTTGCTGCAACATCAAACCTTGCCAGCATCGATTCATAAGGATTCGTTGTATCCTTAGCTACTACAGTTGTTGTCTTTTTCATTTTATTTTTTTACTTTAGTCATTTTTAAAAGTGGGGCGAATTTATAAAAATTATATCATTACATAATCTGACGAAAATCATTAATCCCATTTTTATACTTGAAACAGGCATCATATTTATGTTCATCTACCTAAATTATCACTATAATGAGAAAAATCATTTTGGTTTGCTGAATCCTTTTATAATTTTGGCGACTTGAAAAACAATTAAAATTTTAAAACGATGAGTTCAATAACCAAAATCTTTAGTCCAACGATAGGTAGAAAAGTTTTGATGGCACTTACAGGATTATTTCTTTGTGTCTTTCTTTGCGAGCATCTTTATGGCAACTTGCTGTTATATTATAATGACCATGGTCATCAGTTTGAATTATATACGCATATCCTTACGCGTACATTATTAATCCGTATTGTGGAATATGTTCTTTTCGGTTCCTTTATCATTCACATGATTGATGCATTGATGCTTACAATCAACAACAAAAAAGCACGCCCTATCGGTTATGCCATGCAAAAGAGTTCTGAAAACAGTTCTTGGTATTCTAGAAACATGGGATTGACAGGAAGTATCATTCTTTTCTTTTTAATCGTTCACCTGAGAACGTTTTTCTTCCCTCATCGCTTCTTAGGTGATACTGGCAGCATGTTTGCCGAAGTGGTGGAAGCCTTTAAAAACCCTTTATATAGTGGCTTTTATATCTTATCAGTGATTATCTTAGGATTGCATCTCAATCACGGCGCACAATCAGCCTTTCATACATTAGGTTTAAGCAATAAAAGCTACGCACCGATAATTAAGTTATGCGGAACGGTGTTTGCATTGATCATCACCCTTGGTTTTGCTTCTGTTCCAGTAGCTTTTTATTTTGAATTTTTAAAATAACAAATCAGTTTAAAGTTTCTTAGACATTAAACTAAAATAATAATAGATATGGCAATATTAGATTCTAAAATTCCTAAAGGACCATTAGCAGAGAAATGGACTAAATACCGTTCCACGGTAAAATTAGTTAACCCAGCTAACAAAAGACATCTTGAAATTATCGTAGTTGGTTCAGGTTTAGCCGGAGCATCTGCTGCAGCTAGCCTTGCTGAACTAGGATATAAAGTAAAGGTATTTTGCTTTCAAGATAGTCCTAGACGTGCTCACAGTATCGCTGCTCAAGGCGGTATTAATGCTGCCAAGAATTATCAAAATGATGGTGATAGCACCTATAGATTGTTCTATGACACTATAAAAGGTGGCGATTTTAGGGCTAGAGAGGCAAACGTTTACCGACTTGCCGAAGTTAGCGCAAGCATCATTGACCAATGCGTGGCTCAAGGAGTTCCATTTGCTCGTGACTATGGTGGCACTTTGGATAACCGTTCGTTTGGGGGTGTTCAGGTTTCTAGAACCTTTTATGCCCGTGGACAAACAGGACAACAATTATTGTTGGGTGCCTATAGTGCATTAAGCCGTCAGATAGGGAAGAAACAAGTTAAGATGTATAACCGACATGAGATGCTTGAAGTCGTAATGATCGACGGAAAAGCCCGTGGTATCATCGCTCGTGATTTGGTTACCGGCAAATTGGAAAGACACTTCGGCCATGCTGTTGTCTTAGCGACTGGTGGATATGGAAACGTATTCTTCCTTTCTACCAATGCAATGGGCTGTAATGTTACCGCCAATTGGAAAGCTTATAAGAAAGGTGCAGCCTTTGGAAATCCTTGCTTTACACAGATACATCCAACATGCATACCTGTTTCAGGAGACTATCAATCCAAATTAACCTTGATGAGTGAAAGCTTAAGGAATGATGGAAGAATTTGGGTACCTGCCAAGGTTGGTGATAAGCGCAAACCGGTTGATATCCCTGACAACGAACGTGATTATTATCTTGAAAGAAGATACCCAGCTTTCGGAAATCTAGTACCTCGTGATGTTGCTTCTCGTGCTGCCAAGCAAGTATGTGATGAAGGCAAAGGCGTTGGTCCTTCCGGTCTTGCTGTATATCTCGATTTCCGCGATTCCATCAAGCGTTTAGGAAAGGATGTCATAACTGCGCGATACGGTAACTTGTTTGAGATGTATGAAAAGATAACCGGTGAAGATCCATATCAAACCCCGATGAGAATTTATCCTGCCGTTCATTATACTATGGGTGGACTGTGGGTTGATTATAACTTGATGACCACAGTTCAAGGGCTGTATGCATTAGGAGAATGCAATTTCTCCGATCATGGGGCCAACCGACTTGGAGCCTCTGCATTGATGCAAGGATTGGCTGATGGATATTATGTTATTCCTTACACAATCGGGGATTATCTCTCCGGTGAGATCTTGACCAAACCGATTCCGACCGATCATCAAGCTTTCGCTGAAGCGGAAAATAACGTCAAGGAAAGGATAGATAAATTATTGTCCATTAAAGGAAATCAATCTGTTGATGATCTTCATAAACGATTGGGAAAAGTGATGTGGGATTACTGCGGAATGGCTCGTAATGAAGAAGGTCTCTTGAAGGCCAAGAAAATGGTTAAGGAAATACGCGAAGAATTCTGGAAGGATGTAAAAGTTCCTGGTGGCGCCTTCGAATTCAATACAGAGTTGGAGAAAGCTTGCCGTGTTGCCGATTTTCTTGAACTTGGAGAACTGATGATTGATGACGCCTTGAACCGAAAAGAAAGTTGCGGTGGCCATTTCCGTGAAGAAAGTGCTACAGATAAAGGCGAAGCCAAGAGAGACGATGCCAACTTTGCCTATGTTTCCGCTTGGGAGTTTCAAGGTGACAACCAACCTGCGAAACTTAATAAGGAACCTTTGATATTTGAAGAAATTCATCTCGCAGAAAGAAATTACGAATAGGCACTCCAATCATTATAAATAGACTTTAACCTCAAACATTAAAAATAATATGAGCGATACGATAAACCTCACCTTAAAAATATGGAGACAAAAGGATGCTTCCTCTCCTGGTAAATTCGAAACATTCAAACTCGATGGAGTTAGCACGCACATGTCCTTTTTGGAGATGATGGATGTATTGAATGAAAAGCTGATCAAGGAAAACAAGGAGCCGATTGCGTTCGATCACGATTGTCGTGAAGGAATCTGCGGAATGTGTTCCATGTATATAAACGGAAGGGCACATGGACCGCTGAAAGGCACTACTACCTGCCAGCTTCACATGCGTCATTTTCATGATGGCCAAACGATTACCATCGAACCTTGGAGAGCCAAGGGGTTCCCTGTAATAAAGGATTTGGTTGTTGATAGAAATGCCTTCGAAATAATCATGCAGGCAGGAGGATTCGTGTCTGTTAACACCGGTAGTCCGGCAGATGCGAACGCCATCTTGATTCCTAACCCAATAGCAGAGGAAGCCATGGACGGAGCAGCATGCATTGGCTGCGGTGCCTGTGTTGCCACATGTAAAAACGCTTCTGCGATGTTGTTTGTTTCGGCAAAAGTTTCACAGTTGGCGTTGTTGCCGCAAGGCCAGGTGGAAAGGGCTGAACGCGTGATGAACATGGTGAAGGCAATGGATGAAGCTGGCTTCGGGAACTGTACGAATACAGGCGCTTGCGAAGCGGAATGCCCGAAAGAAGTGTCCGTGTCTCACATTGCCAGACTTAACAGAGAATACTTAATGGCGAATCTCAAGAATCGCTAGTCTAAAAAACGAAAGCCCGGATGGATCATTACTGATGATTCATCCGGGCTTTTTTATTTTATGGCTTCTTATCCGAACCTTTTGAAGCCTATTATTTCTCGAACTTCCTCTACGGTTTTTCGGGCGCTTTCGTGGGCTTTTTCTGCTCCCTGTTTCACCACTTTATTGATATAATCATTGTCATTCGAAAGTTCCAGGATGCGTTCTCTGAATGGCGCTACAAAAGTTATCATGTCTTCGGCCAACTGTTTCTTCAAATCGCCGTAGCGCACTTTCATCGTATTGTATTGTTCATCAAAGAAGGCAACAGTCTCTGGTTTTGAGACCGTTTTCATCAAGGTGAAAAGATTTTCTATCGTTTCCGGTTTTTTCTGATTCTCTTCGGTAGGGCCAGCATCAGAAACGGCTCTCATCACCTTCTTTCGGATGGCATCGGGAGCATCAAACAGAAAGATGGCATTGCCTTCTCCTTCCGATTTACCCATTTTTCCGCTGCCATCAAGGCCAGGTATCTTCACCAGTTCGGTTCCGAAATTAAACGCCACCGGTTCTTCGAAATATTCCACATCATAAATCCTGTTAAACCTGTTTCCGAACTGCCTTGTCATCTCCAAATGCTGTTCCTGATCCTTGCCGACGGGAACGTATTTGGCTTTATGAATCAAGATATCGGCAGCCATCAAAACAGGATAGGTAAGCAAGCCGGCATTGACATTGTCGGCATGATTCCTGATCTTGTCCTTGAAGGAAGTGCATCGTTCCAGCTCGCCTACGTAGGCATTCATGTTCATCAACAGATACAGTTCGGCGGTTTCAGGCAAATCGCTCTGAATATAGATGGTAGCCACTTCGGGGTCTATGCCGCAGGCAAGATATTCCACCAAAACCTGCTTCACCGTATTATGAAGATCGGCAGGATGTGGGTGAGTGGTGAGCGAATGATAATCGGCAATGAAAAAATAACAGCGATGTGTGTGCTGCATCTTCAAGAAATTCTTTATTGCCCCAAAATAATTGCCGAGATGCAGGTTCCCGGTCGACCTTATGCCGCTTACAACTGTTTCCATCGATAAGATTTTTATTGGTCAGATTTGATTTTATTGAACATCATCAGGCGGCAAAATTAAAGAAAAATTTCGGAGCGCATTTTACACGCTCCTTTTTCTGCTTCAATTCCTCTTTTCATCGGACTAAATCTTTTGCAAGATAAAGTATTATTGAGAGATGATGGGAGGTTCAGGTTTTACGATTGGCGACAGGCCATTCGGGTTAAACAAAGCTACGGTAGGGATGATGGTAGTTCCCTTTATCTGGTTTTTTATAGTTGTTTGGCGGGCTGTCATCAAATCAATAAAAATAATGGCATCGCCTGCCACAACTTTCAATTGCATATCAGCACTTCTGAAAACACCCACTGTTGGGTCTGTGGTATGAACCGCAATAGCCCCATAAGACAAGTCATCGAAATCCATTTTCATGACAATCTCTCCTTGAACTCCTTTAGAAGAAAAGACAACATTTCTTGGAGCAGAAGGAGGCGCGGTCCTGGTAGAACTTCCTGCATAAGAATCCACTCCCGCCTTCTCAATGATGATGTCGCTTCCCTCGGCAGTGAGGTCAACGTAGTCATAATTCTCAAGCATTGCCGAAACGCAGAGGGCCAATTGCGCTTCATAATTGGCCATTCCCAAATCGCTTGCATGCCTCAAGGAATATTTGGTCAATAACGACAAAGCCATCGTGTTTACCGCTCCCCCATTAAAAGGAATCAATGGAAAAGTGCCAGCATTGGTGGTGATGCTGGTGGAATGCCTAACCAAATAGGCAGGTTGTTCTGATTGCGCAAGGTACTCGAAGTCCCTTTTTGCTTTGTAATAGTCGCTCATAATTTTATTTGTTTAATTGTTTATAAATTGTTTAAGAATTAATGTATCATTTAATGTATAATATTTATGGAATAATCTATTTATTAAGTTAAGAAAGAATAAAAATATAGTCTTTGGATTGAGATAATCATCAAGATATTCAAACCTTACAATGTTTTTGGCAAACCTTACAAGGAATTGGGCAAACCTTGCATGAAATTGGACAAACCCTACAAGGAATTGAGTAAACCTTACACTAAATTGGGTAAACCTTGCAAGGAATTGAGTAAACCTTGCAAAGAATTGAGTAAACCTTGCAAGGTTTGATGAAAACAATGCAAAGAATGGATTCCCTTCCTTTTCATCCTTTAAAGATTGGTTTTTATCGAGACAAGAAAAGATACTGTTATATATATAGATGATGTTCTCCGTTTCCTTCGTCATTTTTAATGAGTCGGAAAGGGTAAAGAATTTTAAAAATGATGTTGCGTTTTTCATGCGGTTGCAAAAATATAGCAAAAAAGCGTGCAAAGGCAAGAAAATTTTACCAGAATTTTCTTAAGATATTTTCAAAGACTCCTTTAAGTCGGTGAATTCCTTAAAATAATTCTCGATGGTCTTCAAGGAAATCTCGCCCATTTCGAAAACTTCCGCTTCCGTTTTGCCCTCTTCAAAACATTTTATCGCCCTCACTTCCAAGAAACAGCTTAACAATTCATGCATCGTGATGCGCTCGTTTTTAAGTATTCTATACAACTCTCGAAGCAGCGGTTCCTTAATCAAATCAAGGCATTCCGTCATCCTGATGAACTTTTCATCCTTGTTTTTTTTGTGAAGAATCTGAATTTCCGTCTGTGGTTCCTTTACTTTTTTTGCAGTGCTCATGGTTTTAATTTTTTTTGTGATAATTTATTTTTAGAAATACGATTTTTATTCGCCGCGTAAAGATAACATTATCATCAACAAAACTTATATCGCTAAAAATAAAATGGAAAGAATAAAACAAAATGGTATGTTTGCAAGAATCGGACTTTCCTCCGTCATAAAAATAATTTAAACCTTAAAAACTTTATCCATGAAACTATTATTCATCAAAACGGATGATTCGACCATCACTTATGGCTTCGAATTAATGGCGATAAAAACGGGACTGATGTTCTGCGACCAACTCACCGTAGTGAGTTCCAACTTGCGCCACATGCAGGCATTGGTGCAAATCGATACCATGCCTGAAAAACTGATCATCGAATGGTATAAGGAGTTATTTTCGGCAACGCCAGAAGCCCTGAAAGCTGATTGGATCGATGCTTTTTACAAGAGTGTGATGCTGGCGAGACGAACCATCGGGAAAAATAAGCATTGGATCATCCAATTGGAGAGGCAAGAACGGGTGATTCAGAATATCAAGAAGGATGTGGTGATGGGTCTTGTGACTATCATGATGCAAAGCCAACTGGAGTCGGTGGTTGATTTTGCAAGGGATAAAAGTTTGGTAATAAATGATTTGAAACTTTCAAGCATTGGGGCAGAAGAAGAGTTGACTCGCATCATAATCGATTCCTTTTCTGATGATGATGTGCTGCATTATTTCGATGTAAGCTTAGCCGTTCAATATAAAAAGGGTAAAGGTGAAGGCGTGGAATCAATTGTCTTCGATGAAAACGATGGTTCGATAATTGAGGAGGATTTGTTCGTCATCCCATCGGTCCACACGCTTACTCATTCGCAGTTGAAGATCATCAAGAATGAATTCGATGAAAGACTGGCACCATTTTATGAAGGCATCATGGTATTGAAAAAGGAAATGTCATCGACCATCATGTCTCAAGAAACCATTGTCAGCATCTACAGGCAATTGGATGAATTGTGTGCGCCAATGGCCGAATCGATAGAGAAAACCATTGCCGACAACAGTTACTTTCAACAGATATTGAACAGCAGCAAAGACCCTACCATGTTGGAAATGTATCTTGGCATTTCAACGATAAGAACCGCCATTGGATTTTATGAAAAGTGTAAAATCATCAGCGAGGAAAGCAAGACTTATATCCTGAATGTCTTGTCAAAATCAAGAGACCTGAATACGTGTTGTCTGTTTCTTTATTACAATATTAAAATGGAAGGATGGGATGAAATCATGGATGATTTATCGGATGAAGATGGCATGGATCAGGCCACAAATTCCCAGTCGGAATAGGCCGCCAGCACATCATCCAATAACGCCAACACTTCTTTCGGATCATCGGTGGTGACGAGTTTCATTCGGTGTTCCTTGAAGTTCGGAAAGCTCTTGAAATAGTTGGAATAATGCCTGCGCATTTCCATCACTCCCACCCTTTCTCCCTTCCATTCCACCGAACGTTCGAGATGTTTCTTGGCAACGAGATAACGGTCATATACCCCAGGCGGAGGAAGCAATTGGCCGGTCTTCAAGTAATGTTTTATTTCATTGAAAATCCAAGGATGCCCGATGCTTGCCCTGCCAATCATGATGCCATCGACTCCATATTTCATTTTCGCCTCCAAGGCCTTCTCGGGAGTGGTGATGTCTCCATTGCCGAAGATGGGAATCTTGATGCGAGGGTTGTTTTTTATCTCGCCTATCAGGGTCCAGTCAGCCGAACCCTTATACATCTGCACCCTTGTTCTACCATGTATCGATAAAGCCTGAATGCCTATGTCCTGCAGCCTTTCAGCCACCTCGGGAACGTTCTTTGTGTCATCATCCCATCCCAATCTTGTCTTGACGGTAACAGGCAATTTAACGGCCTTCACTATCTCTTCGGTAATCCTCACCATGCGAGGCAAATCCCTCAAGAGACTTGCTCCTGCACCCTTGCAAGCCACGCCTTTCACAGGGCAACCGTAGTTGATATCCACCAAATCGGGGCTGGCTCCTTCGGCTATAAGGGCAGCTTCCTTCATCACCTCCACATCTCCACCGAAAATCTGAATGCCTATGGGGCGTTCGTATTCGAAGATGTCCAATTTCACCAAACTCTTGCGTGCATCACGTATCAAACCTTCAGAAGAAATGAATTCTGTGTACATCATGTCCGCACCGTTATCCTTGCACACGGCACGGAACGGTGGATCGCTGACATCCTCCATGGGAGCCAGCAACAAAGGGAATTCTCCCAACTCTATATTGCCAATCTTTATCATAATTTCGCCGGCAAAATTATTAAAACCAATGATATGAGCAGAATACCACCATTAAAAGACAACCCAGCCATCGGAAAATTGCTTGTCGCCGTTGGAGTTGTCATCCTTTCATTGATCGTATTTACGTTTCTATCCTTGATAATGGCTGTATTGGTTTATAATGTGAAGCTGGACCAATTGATGGACCCATTACACAACATAAAGGAACCAGGAATTCTTTCTTCCTTAACGCTCATGCAAACGATTTCATCCATAGGAGGGTTCATTCTTCCTGCTTTCTTTTTGGCTTTTCTGATGAATGAAAATGTATTTTCCTATCTACGGTTAAACCGCCTGGCATTGGGCAATTCCTTTGTCCTTATTGCCATCATGATACTTACGCTTACTCCTTTCATCAACTGGCTGATGGAACTTAACGGAAGATTGGTGTTGCCACAGTTCATGCATGGCATCGAACAGTGGATGCGCAAATCGGAGGACGACAATTCCCAGTTGACCAAGTATTTTCTTGACATGCATTCCTTCAAGGATGTGCTCTTTAATCTGGTAATGATTGCCTTGATTCCGGCTATTGGTGAAGAATTGCTTTTTCGAGGCGTACTCCAACGAATTCTAAGGGAACTTTTCAATAATCATCATGTCGCCATCTTTGTTTCGGCTGGTTTGTTCAGTGCCTTGCATATGCAGTTCTTCGGGTTCGTTCCAAGGATGCTCTTAGGTGTTCTGTTCGGTTATCTCTTGGTTTGGAGCGGTTCTTTATGGCTTCCAATATTAGGCCATTTTATCAATAACGGAGCTGCCGTAGTATTCACCTATCTTTTTCAAAACCAACTCTCGAACATAGATCCAGATAAAATCGGCACGGAAAGCAACCAATGGATAGAAACCATCATCAGCGGGTTGATAATGATTGGAATAATGCTGGTAATAAGGAAGATCGAGAAGAAAAGAAGGGAAAATGAGTTGGTAAATATCGAATTCGAATCCTAAAATCAGGTTAAAAAATTGAAATGATTCCTGTTCTCCCGAAAAAATATTAAAATTGCAGCCACATTCCAACAAAATGATAGCTGAAGAAACAATAGAGGCTAAAACTAATGCCATGTCCACATCCAAGGTGAAAGATTATATTCAATTGATTAAGTTCCGATTATCCTTTTTGGTAGTTTTCTCTGCCGTTGCCTGCTTTTTATTAGGCACCCAAGGGGAGATAAACTGGATGAAAATGCTGATGTTGGTAATGGGCGGCTTCATGGTTACAGGCTCCTCAAATGCCTTCAATCAAATCATAGAAAGAGACCTCGACAAACTGATGACCCGCACGCAAAACCGACCTTTACCCGATAACAGGATGGCAGTGAATGAAGCCTTTGTTTTCTCATTGATAATGGGTATCATCGGTGTATTTCTATTGACCTATTTCATCAACATCACCTGTGGAATCTTGGGATTGTTTGCATTGTTATCCTACACCTTATTGTATACACCATTAAAAAAGCAAACCCCATTTGCAGTGTTCGTAGGGGCTTTTCCGGGAGCTATCCCTCCCATGTTAGGTTGGGTGGCGGCCAAAGGGCAATTGGACATGATTGCATTCGTGTTGTTCTTTATTCAGTTCATCTGGCAGTTCCCACACTTCTGGGCCATAGCTTGGGTTTTGGATGATGATTATAAAAAGGCAGGCTTCAAAATGCTGCCATCATTAGGCGGAAGAAACAAGGCATCGGCATTTCAAGCTTTGGTATATACCATCAGTTTGATTCCAATCAGCTTGCTACCATTCTTTTTTCATATCACGGGCATCATATCAGCAGTGGTAATAATCATAGCCGGTGTTTTCTTTATGTTGAAAGCGATAAAACTTTATCAAACGCTCACGGTAGAAGATGGAAAAGCCTTGATGTTTGCTTCATTCATTTACTTGCCCATCATACAAATAGCCATGTTTTTAGACAAAATTTAATTTATAACATATAAAATGGAAATGACTATAAATAATAAAGAGGAACGCTACGAGCGAATGCCTACTTCCAAGATGCTTCTATGGATTGCTCTTGCAAGCATCACCATGTTGTTTGCAGGGTTAACGAGCGCTTATATCGTTAGGCAAGCTGAAGGCAATTGGTTGGTTTTCGAACTGCCAAAAATGTTTTGGGTTAGCACCATCATGATTGCATTAAGCAGTTTCAGCATGAATTGGGCCATACAAGCTGCTAAAAAAGATAATACCAAAGCGATAGTTCAGGCATTATTGATAACCACTTTATTGGGATTTGGTTTTGTCGTCACACAATATCTGGCCTGGGGCAGCCTTTATGCTCAAGGCATTTATTTTAGCGGCAATCCTGCTGGGTCATTTCTTTTTGTTTTAACAGGTTTTCATATCGCCCACTTGCTGGGAGGCATCATTGCATTGGTAGTTTCACTTTATAAATCAAGCCGAAAAGCATATGGCTCCACCAACATGCTGGGGTTGCAGAACTGTGCCTTGTACTGGCATTTTTTGGATGGTTTATGGATTTATCTCTTTATTTTTTTACTGTTAGAACATTAATTCCAATTTTTTTTTTTTATTTGCAGCCTTAATCACACAAAATCCAACAAAATAATAAATATATCATGTCTATTCAAGCAACAGCAATTCACGAAACTAAATCTGGATATTGGGGCGGAGGAGAATCTCCCTACAATGTCAGTTGGGGAAAACTATATATGTGGATATTCCTCATTTCCGATGCATTTACCTTTTCAAGTCTATTGATTGCCTATGGCACCTTAAGACACAAATTCGGCGATTCTTGGCCTATCCCGGGAGATGTTTTCCATCACTTCCCGTTTTATCATGGCGAAATCAAATTAGCCTATGTAGGGTTGATGACCTTCATTCTCATCATGAGTTCCGTTACCATGGTTCTCGCCGTAGAAGCAGGACATAGAAACTCAAAGAAAGAAGTGGTAACCTGGTTGTTCCTTACCGTTATCGGTGGTTTGATGTTTCTTGGCTCACAGGCTTGGGAATGGTATCACTTCATAACCGGAACCGAAGAAGGAAAGATGATTGGAGGCAAACTCATTCATGGTGCCAACCTCTCCATCAACGAATATGGAAACCCCTTGTTTGGCGACTTCTTTTTCTTCATCACCGGATTCCATGGATTCCACGTTTTCAGTGGAGTCGTGTTGAATCTAATCGTTCTCATTTTGGTGGCACAAGGATTCAACGACAAGAAAAAAGATTATGAACTCGTAGAAAAAGTAGGACTATACTGGCACTTTGTAGATTTGGTTTGGGTCTTCGTTTTCACCTTCTTCTATCTCATTTAAACAAAAACATTCACCTAATAAATATTAAATATCATGTCAGAAACCACCGCAATACACACAGATGCCCATCACAGCGATGATGGAGGAAGAGCAATGCGCAAATTAATCTGGAAGACCTTCTGGATACTGCTGCTCATCACCGTTGGCGAAATCTTCATTGCCTTCACCAGCATTCCACACGGCGTACTGAAACTCATTTTCATCTCCTTGACCATCGTAAAGGCCTATTTCATCGTAGGCACCTTCATGCACGTCAATCACGAACGCAAGCAACTCCGCTTCACCATCCTTTTACCATTCATGCTCATCATCTATTTCATCGCCATGCTCATGGCCGAAGGAAATTATTGGCATTGGGTAATGAATGTATTGGAAGGAATATAATTTACGCCCACACAAGGTTTTAAAATCCAAAGGCCGTCTTAATCATTTAAGACGGCCTTTTCATTTTCACCCCTCCCCCACTCCTCATTCCTAATTTTTAATTCGTAATTCTTTTAAGGAGCCTATGCCCTCTTCTCGTCCCATCTGCGTCCCGCTATCCGCTGTAGCCGCTGC
>CAIWCG010000175.1 GCA_903911135.1 uncultured Bacteroidota bacterium | reverse complement strand
TGGCGGCAAAAACGGAGCGATAGCGACCCACGCAACACCCCGACCTCTTTTAGCTGCCTTTTTTCCCTTGGCAGCTAAAAGGGGGCGCCCCCAAAAAAAGAAAAATAAAAGGCTATTTTCTTAGTTTTTACAAAATAGAAGGATGGATTTATAGTGGTCTTTTCCAATTTTAAACCCATATTACCGTCTAAAAACTAAATTTGCCCACAGCAATAAAAATTTATGATAAAAATAGTAACCATAGTAGGTGCCCGCCCACAGTTCATCAAAGCCGCGGCCATCAGCAGGGCCATTCGAAATGATTTTAGAACAGACATCAAAGAAATTATCGTTCATACCGGCCAGCATTATGCCCCAAACATGTCGAAGGTTTTCTTTGAAGAATTGAATATTCCACAGGAAGATTATAATCTTGAGGCAGGTTCGGATTCTCATGCCAACCAGACTGCAAAAATCATGGAGGGCATCGAAAAAATCCTGATGAAGGAAACGCCCGATTGTCTGTTGTTATACGGTGATACCAATTCCACATTAGCCGGTGGAGTGGTGGCTTCGAAGCTTCATATTCCCATCGTTCATGTGGAAGCTGGCGTGCGCTCCTATAACAAACATTATCCTGAAGAAGTCAATCGGATTGTCTGCGATCATCTCTCCACTTTGCTCTTTACACCTACCACCTCGGGGGTAAATAATCTTGCCAAAGAAGGTTTCAATTTGGAAAATAAAGCTCCCTATACGGTTAATAACCCGAAGGTTTTCTTCTGTGGCGATATCATGTACGACAACAGTTTGCATTTTGCTGAAGTGGCTAAGGAAAAATCGTTCATATTATCGAAACTTGGCATAGAAGGTAAGGAATATGTTTTGGTAACAGTGCATCGTCCACATAATACCGATGACCTATTGGCCTTGAATACCTTATTCAGAACCTTTAATGAACTTAGTAAACAAGATAAAATATCGTTTATCATTCCGCTGCATCCACGTACTCAAAAAGCAATGGAAAAAGGTTTGGATAGCGGATTATACCATGAAATTTCAAATAATCCATTCATTCAAATCATTCCTCCTGCTTCGTTTCTTGACATCATCCAATTGGAATCCAATGCCAAACTGATCATGACCGATTCGGGAGGGGTGCAAAAAGAGGCCTATTTTTTTAATAAGCCTTGTATAATTTTCCAGGAAGATACCGCCTGGGTAGAATTGGTAGAGAGCGGCAACGCAAGGGTGGTTGGTTCGGATGAAACAAAAATCAAGGAAGCCTATCAATACTACATGGAAAAAGGAGACACTTTGCAATTTGCCCAAATGTATGGCGATGGCAATGCTGCAAAATTTATTTGTCAACAAATCGTTGATAACTTCAAGAAATAACAACGAACCATGTGTGGAATAGCAGGATTTATAGATCCATCCCTAAAAAACAAGGAACAAGCGGATGCCCTCTTGGAGAACATGCTTGAAACCATAGCCTACCGTGGACCTGATGCACGTGGCAAATGGATTGAGATGCCTGTTGCTTTGGGTCATAATCGACTTTCCATAATTGATTTATCTGAAGGAGGCAAACAGCCAATGCACTTTGAAGATTATGTCATAACCTTTAATGGTGAGATTTATAATTACATTGAAGTTCGGGAAGAATTAATCAAGAAAGGCTATCAATTCAAATCATCTTCAGACACCGAAGTTATATTAGCTGCATACAAGGAATATGGCGAATCTTGTGTTAATCATTTTATCGGAATGTGGGCAATGGTTATCTATACCAAGTCCAGCGGCAAGCTTTTTGCTTCTCGCGACAGATTCGGCATCAAGCCATTATATTATATCCAATCCGGTGATAAGTTTTATTTTGGTTCGGAATACAAACCTTTGAAAGTGGCTCCTGTTTTTTCAAATGAATTAAATTTGAATCAGATCAACAGAGGGCTCCAGTTAGGATGGATAACCTATAATGACGAGACGTATTTTGAAAAGATAAAGGTGTTGCCAGAAGGTTGTAACTTAAACTTTCTTAACGGCAAAGTAAATGTTTACAAATACTGGGATATCGATTTGAATATCAAGTCCCCGTTATCTTTTGTAGAAAAAAAAACACGTTTCAGTGAATTGTTTTCCGACAGCATCAAGCTACATAACCGCAGTGATGCAGAAGTTGGGGGATGCCTTAGCGGAGGATTGGATAGCTCCTCCATCGCCTGTGCAATAAATAAAATATTTCCTGAAACTCCTTTTAAAACATTTACCGTTTATTATGAAGGAATGGATGCCGTTGATGAGCGACCTTGGGTGAACGAAGTCTTGAAACAATGCAAAAACATAACACCATATTATGCAAGTCCTACGGATGATGAAATAGCTTCTGAATTCAAGAATATCGTTCATCATGCTGATATTCCCATCGCTGGCTCCTCACCTATTTCACAATATTTTGTCATGAAATTGGCTGGCAGCAAAAAGATAAAAGTCATTCTTGATGGGCAAGGTTCTGACGAATATTTGGCAGGATACATGCATTCGTTTTATAGACAGATAGGTGGACTTATTAGGAATTTAAACGTCATCAAAGCACTCGGCGTGTTGTCAGAACATAAATGGCAGCAAGGGTTTTCAATGACTAAATCCGCTGATATCTTTGCCAAGAGCATCTTGGCAGGAATGAAATCAGAGGAAGATTTATACAGAATGGAATACAAGCATTATTTCCCTTTTCTTCCTTTGAATGATGGAGATACAGTTTCATTAAACACCAAATCTGGCAGCCGATTGAATAACTTTTTGTACCAACTCATGTTCCACACTTCGCTGCCCCACCTGTTGCATTACGAAGACAGGAATTCGATGGCTTTTTCCATCGAATCCCGCGTACCGTTTCTCGACCATCGACTGGTGGAATTTGCCTTTTCATTGAACGATTTCGACAAGATCAATCACGGCGAAACCAAATACATCCTCCGCAAATCCTTGAGCAACCTGCTTCCCGAAAAAATTGCAAACAGAAAAGACAAAAAGGGCTTTGTCACCCCAGGCGAAGTAAAATGGCTGCGCGGTCCTTTAAAGTTCCTGTTGGATGGCAATTTCACCAACCTATCCATGTTGAACCAGCAAAAATTAAATACCGTCATCAATAAATACAAGGCAGGAGACAATTCTCAAGCCGTTTTTGTATGGCGAATTTGCATGTTGAATTATTGGCTGAACCAATAGTTTTTTCATCCACAAACTTGCTTTTTTAGAATAATTTTTTGAAGCCTATGGCAGCTTCTCGTATCATGTACGTCCCGCTATCCGCTGTAGCCGCTGCATCCCCATTGCCGAAACAAAGCAGCGGGCTGCCGCTACTATCGGGGCTATGCTCGTTGGCAGGTTGCTCGAAAGAGCTTTTAGAAAGAGAATGTTCCCTTCAATGATAAAGGATCAAGCAGCAGTTAAGTTCAATCGAATGTTTTTCTAGGTGCTTTTCACAATTTATCATGCCATTCTCTTATAAGAGAGAGGCAAAATTTGCATAGTTTATGCCATTCTCTTATCAGAGGATGGCATAATTTGCGTGGTTTATGCCATTCTCTTATCAGAGGATGGCATAATCTGCATGGTTTAGGCCATTCTCTTATAAGAGAGCGGCCTAATTTGCGTAGTTTATGCCATTCTCTTATTAGAGGATGGCATAATCTGTACGGTTTATGGCATCCTCTAATAAGAGATTTGTTAAAATTTTAACTTTTATAGCGTAAAAATGAAATGAAAACCGGAAATCTGAACTTCATTAAAGCTTATTTGCCAATATGCTGAAAGCCATTTCGAAGCCACCTGCCGTCAAAACATAGCCCTGACACGCCCAGACTTATCCTGCCATTACGAAGGCCTTGGCGGTTGGCGGCAGATAATCGGTGGCTGGCAGGACGTACATGATACGAGAACTGAACATAGGCTCCAAATCAGAATTAATCTTCAATTAATTCCATTTTCCTAAATTTGGCACCACAATAACCAATAAAAAAATCAAAAATGAATACCATTTATCGAACTGCCACAGCCCTTTGTTTTCTTTTAATTTCCATGAATTTGTTTGCGCAACAGCAAGAACGCCCCATCAAATGGGTGGGTTCGGTGGAGCAAACGAAAGCCGATTCGGCAACCTTGGTTTTTACGGCAAACATTGATAAGGAATGGCATATCTATTCGCAATTTACTCCGGATGGTGGTCCCATTGCCACAGTTTTTACCTACCCTAAAACGACCAGTTTTACCTTGGCAGGAAAAACCTCTGAACCAAAGGCTGATGAGGCGTTCGACAAGGATTTCGGTGTAAAAGTATTGACGCTAAAAGGCAGTCCTGTCTTCAAACAAACGATTGCCGTGAAGGATAAAAAGAAATTTACGGTGCCTGTAAAAATCGATTATGAGGCCTGCAAGGACAAGTGTCTTTTCTTGGATACCACCATCGTGATGACGATCAATTTGAAGACAAAATAAGTTCCTTGCTCTTAGAGGAATTTGCTTTTTAATATTCCAACAACTGCAACAATTGCTGCTCAAACCTTGCCTTAGGCAAGAAATTACGTTCTAATTCTTCCGACATCGGAACAGGGGTATCCAAACTTGCTGAACGGATAATTGGGGCATCAAGATATTCAAAACAATTCTCTGAAATATAGGCAGCAATCTCACCACCGATGCCACCAGTCAGACAGTCTTCATGCAAGATGATTGCCCTACCAGTTTTCTTCACCGAATTGATTACAGCCTCCTTATCCCAAGGCAACAGCGTTCTAAGATCAATCAGATCGGCAGAAATGCTTGGATTATTTTTTAGTGTTTCCAATGCCCAATGTACACCGAAACCATAGGTGATGATGGATACATCTTTTCCTGCTTTCAACAGGTTAGCCTTACCTATTTCAATGGTGTAATAATCATCAAATACCTCTTCAGAAATGCTTCTGTATAATGCCTTATGTTCGAAAAACATGACCGGATTAGGGTCTTCGATAGCAGCCAACAAAAGGCCCTTTGCATCAGAAGGAAAAGCCGGATAAACCACCTTCAAACCAGGAGTATGAGTAAACCATGCCTCATTCGACTGGGAATGAAAAGGTCCAGCTCCAACCCCTGCCCCAGTAGGCATCCTGACGACTACATCAACATTTTGGCCCCAACGATAATGAGTCTTTGCAAGGTTATTTATGATTTGATTGAAACCACAAGTAACAAAGTCGGCAAACTGCATTTCGATGATGGATTTGTAACCATTGATTGAAAGCCCCAAACCTGCACCTAGTATGGCGGATTCACATATAGGAGTGTTTCGAATTCTATCCTTCCCAAACTCTTCAACGAAGCCTTGAGTAGCTTTGAATACACCTCCATATTCAGCGATATCCTGCCCCATGATTATTAAGTTGTCATGTTTCTGCATTGCCATTTTCATAGCGTCTGAAATGGCATCAAGTAACCGTTTTTCAGTCTTGTCATTTTTTATTGGAGTCATTGATTTTGATGTCAAAGGTGCATACAAATCAGCTAATTCATTGGTGGTATTTGCCTTAACATCTTCTTCGCTGAATGCAACTGTAACGGCCTCGTCTATCTCCATTTTAATCTCATTCCTAATGGTCAGAATCTTGTTTTCATTCAAGATATTTTCATTCAACAAAAACGATTCATAATTATGAACTGGATCTTTCTTTCCCCATTCTTCGAATAATTCCTTCGGAACATATTTCGTTCCAGATGCCTCCTCGTGTCCTCTCATCCTGAACGTAAGACATTCGAGCATTATAGGCCGTGGGTTGCTTCGCATGGATTCTGATATGTCAAGTACTGCTTGATAAACATCCAAAATATTATTGCCATCCACTTGCACCCCTTCCATTCCATAGCCTAAACATTTATCAATGAACTGCTTGCATTTAAACTGCTCATTCGATGGTGTAGAAAGTCCGTAACCGTTGTTCTCAATCACAAAAATGACTGGCAAATTCCAAACTGCAGCCACATTTATGGATTCATGAAAATCACCTTCACTTGCACCACCATCGCCAGAGAAAACCGTTGTAATTTTTTTGTTTTTCTTTAATAAATTCCCTAATGCAATACCATCAGCAACGCCCATCTGTGGCCCAAGATGAGATATCATTCCAATAATCTTATATTCTTGAGAACCCATATGAAAGGACCTATCTCTTCCTTTTGTGAAACCATTTCCTTTTCCTTGAAATTGAGAAAACAATCTGGTAAGAGGAATGTTTCTGGTGGTAAATATCCCTAAATTTCGATGCATGGGAAGTATGTATTCATCTTCTCTCATGGCGTTGGCAACACCTACTGAAATGGCCTCCTGCCCTATTCCTGAAAACCATTTTGATATTTTTCCTTGCCTCAACAAAACCAGCATTTTTTCTTCAATCATTCTTGGCTTTAATAGGCTTTTGTATAAGTTAATCAATAACTCGTTCGAGTAATCTCTTTTATTGTAATTCATAATCTTCTATGTTAATGAGTGTGCAAAATTATTGAAAAGTTTGTTGTATTTTTGCATAAATAAAAATGAAATGGATATTCAATTAATAATTGTAATCATATTGGTCATTTTTTCTATCATGTATTTGATTAGAAAAATGGTAAATGCTGCGAAGGCAAAGGACTGCGACAAATGTAGCCCTGATTTGGACAATAAGTCCTTCAAGAATAAAAAAACATAGTGGTATAAAAAGAAAAAGTCCCGGATGACCGGGACTTTAATCTTTAAGCTTAATTAAAAGTTAGAAACTGAATTCTTACTTCTTTTTAGCTGGTGCTGGAGCAGGAGCCATTTTGCCACCTTTTCCACCTTTAGCTTTAGCAGCAGCTGAATCTTCAGCAGCTTTAGCTTTAGCGATTGAATCCTCTGCAGCTTTTACTTTAGCAAGAGAATCTTGGGTAGCAGCTTCTTTAGCAGCCTTTGCAGCGTCGTCAGCTGCTTTTGCTGAATCTGCTTTTGCTTTCTCTGCAGCAGCTTTTTCTTCAGCACTTGGTCCACAAGCGTAGAATGATAACATTCCAGCTAGTAACATTAATGATAATACTTTTTTCATTTTTCGTTTAATATTTAATTGTTTTTAAAATGCGGCGCAAAACTAATACTTTTTTTTTGAATCTACCAAATCTTCCAAAAAAAATTAAGGAACTAAATTTTTAGTTCCTTAATTTTATATTGAGGACTTCTTATTTTCTAGCTCCAGATTTGTTGAAAGCTGGTTTAGCTGCTGGTGCTGCGTTTCCTTTAGAGGCTGGTTTAACATTTTTCTTGTCTGCTTCTACTTTTGCGATAGAATCAGCTTCTGCTTTTGCTTTTGCAGCTTTGTCTAAGGAATCTTTTACAGCTACTTCTTTCAAGGAATCAGCTGTTTTTTGAACTCTAGCGATGGAATCTTGAGTTGCTTTTTCTTTTGCAGCTTTTTCTTCTGCGCTAGGACCACAGGCAAAGAATGACAACATTCCAGCCACCATTAATAAGGACAGTACTTTTTTCATTTTTTTAAATTTAATTGTTTAATTTTTTTATCTGGGCGCAAATATATAAAAAAAATATAATATGCAAATGTAAGATGAAGATTTTTATTTTATTTTTTTCGGGAATGCTTGTGTTTTGGCTTTGGGTAATTCATTGGAATATGGGGCGGGCAACCTGCCGTGGTATATTAGCTCCTGTGAAGGCACTTAGCCCCGTGTGCATGGGGCTTGGTGGTTGGCCGGGCCTAATGCCTGGAGACGGGTGGTGTGTTATGGCGGGTGGAAGATGACGGCTTCAAATAAAAATGGCTCAAGTGTTTCTGGTAATTATGGTGTGGAAAATGGGTGCCTATATATATATGTATGTTTTTGGGCGGATGGGGCTTGTTTTTTTGTTGGTTTTGGATTGTTTTGAGGTGGGGAATAATTTATTTACATATAGGATTGGGATTTAATTTGGTTTGTATGTGTTTATAACTGTACCTTTGACTCGGATTTGAAGAATGATAAATCAAAAATATAGCTTTAATGAATGTTTGGGTGGGCTTGAGGAAGTCGGAATTAAGCTTATTTGGCAAACTTTTGGTATTGAAGTTCAAATGCATGGAAATGGCGGGCAAATGCATGAGTTTGAAGTTCAAATGCCTGAGAATGGTGGGCAAATGCATGAGATTGGCGGACCAATGCATGGGTTTGGCGGGCAAATGCATGGGATTGAAGAGCAAATGCATGGGATTGGTGAAAGTACCGGATTTACAAGTTATTCATGGAATTAAATGATCATTAAAAATAATAAATTAACAATTAAAAAACAAAAATTATGGGACTAGGAATTAAAAAAAGCATTGGTTAAAAGGTCGGAATACATGAACATTACCAGACCTGCAAAGGTAAAGGCCTATATTGATGGGGCGGTAGCGACGGGTTCGGCGGCAACGTTATTCAAGAATCCGCATATCGCAACAATAATTTTTACGAATGGGACTGCTGCTGGAGTGGCTATTCAGAGTGCGATTGATTTGCATACTTTGACGCCTACGGAGGGTAATCATAAGGCGATTTTCGATCGAGCTTATGATGGGGAAATCTGGCTAAACGACTATTCTGATTTAGTTGAAACGATTGCTAACGAACCTGCAAACAGAACTACTCAAGATGAGGCAGCTACAAACATTTTATTGTCGTATTTAAAGCATCAGAAACTGGATTATGCTCCGAAAGGCACCCCAGAAACACCTGAACTGAAGGTGAAAAATGTTGGAACGGGAAAGGTAGATGTTGAAATCATCAATTGGGTGAGTTACAAGCCTTCGAAAACAACCATCATTATGGTGGAAGTATCTACGGGTGCGGTGATTTCGTTGGTGGTTGACGAATTGATGATTGAGTTGACGGTGAAGGGGCAAATAGTGATAAAAACTTCTATCGGGAAGGGACGGTTTTCACATTTTAAAGGTTTGAAACCTGGTGTGAAATATGCAGTTTATGCCTTTTCGCAAAATGGGAAGACGCAAATAAGCGAACTGTCGGAACCGATTTTTGTAAAAGGATAAAGGATGATTGTAAAAGAAAAAGAAAGCTCTTTCAGTGATCGAAGAGCTTTTTTTATGATGAAAATTGAAATTCAAAATGGATTTAAATGAATCTTGGGATAGAAAAATGCAATTTTTATACTTGAAAAACGTAAATAAAATAAATTGTTGTAGTTTTGACGTCTCAAAAGAATGAAAAAAGTCCAGTACATAGTATATATATTCCTGATTTCGTGCGCATTTTCGTGCCAACTGATCAATCCAAGCATCATGTTTCAAACAGGCAAGGATTATAAGTTCGCTACGCAGACGGATTCAATAGTGCCAGAATACAAGATAGCTCCGAATGATAGGTTAACTTTCAACATGGCCACCAATGAGGGGTATAAATTAGTGGATTATACATCGTCATCAAGTTCTGGTAGCAACATCGTGGCCAATACGGCAGCAATATTGGAATATACCTTAGATAAGGATGGGTTTGTGAAATTGCCTATCGTTGATAAGGTTAATTTAGTAGGGAAAACGGTTTATGAAGCAGAAACTTATCTGGAAGGGTTGTATTCTGAATTTTATAAAGAGCCATTCATTAAGTTAAAGATAGTGAGCAAACGGGCAGTTGTTTTCAGAGGAGAAGGAGGAAACGGCATAGTGGTGCCATTGAACAACGATAACACCAGCGTTATCGAAGCCCTAGCTCTTGCTGGCGGAATTAGCGCGAATGGAAAGGCTTATAGAATTAAATTGATCAGAGGCAGTTTTGCTAATCCTCAAATATTCCTGATTGACTTTTCAACTGTGGAAAACATGAACAGTGGAAACATTATCCTGCAGGCAAATGATATCATTTATGTAGAGCCTGTAAGAAATATCAGTACCGGAATTTTGGCACAAATAAGTCCTTATATAGGCATCCTAACGGCCACATTATTGGTTTATACATTAATTAAGCCAAAATAATTTTTTAATATAAATAATACCAATGGCAAAGAAAAAGATAAAGCTAATCAATGAAGATTTTGATGTAAAGCTGTTCTTCATGATAGCGCAAAAAAGTTTTATCTGGATATTGCTTTTTCTGATCATCGCCATAACGGCTGCATTTCTGAATCTTCGATATACAGCACCTATCTACGAAAGTTATTCGACCATAAAACTGGGCATGGAAGACAATGCCAACAAGATTTTGAACTTCAATAACAATATGTCTTATGGTATTAATGGTAACAATCTGATAGCTGGTGAAATAGAACTTATCAAGTCTCCAAAAATCATCGAAAACATCATCAACGATGAACCATTTTCAGTCAGCTACTACACCAAAGGAACAGTACTTGTAAACGAACTGTATAAACAATCACCATTTTTGGTAACGATAGAAAATGTTGATTCCAGTGGCTTTGATACACCATATTTTGTTCAATTTGATGACGCAAATGGATTTACAATTTCTTGGGGATTGGAGAATAGCAAGAAATCCATCAAGGGAAAAAATGGAGAAATAATCAAACTGCCTGCCGCCAATTTAAGAATCTTCATCACCGATGCAAAAACAATTGAAGAGCAACAGAAACTGATAAAGAAAAATGCGTATTACTTTATTTTAAATAGTCGTGAGGCCATCATAGCGAATGTAATGCGATTCATGCAAATACAATTATTGAACGCTGATGCACAAACCATTCAGATAAGATTTAAGGATAAAAATGCAAGAAAAACGGCAGACATCGTAAATTCCATAGCCAATGAATTTTTAAAATATGACTACAATAAAAACTCTCAAGGAGCCGATAACATTTTAAAATTCATCGACGCGCAGTTAAACAGTGTTGATGCAAATCTTAGGAGTTCGGAAGATATTCTAGAAGACTTCAAGAAGAACAATAAAATCATCAATCCGGAACTTATGGCAGCAAATACCATGACCCGCCTAAATGATTTGGAGAATCAAAAAATTCTTCTCGAATTAGAATATAATGTATTAGATAAATTAGAAGAAAACATCAAGGACAATAAGGACCTAACTGCACTTATTCCCTTGCTTGTTGGACAAAACAACAATGGAATCATTGCACACTTGATAAACACAAT
Organism: uncultured Bacteroidota bacterium; assembly: GCA_903911135.1. Classification (GTDB taxonomy): domain Bacteria; phylum Bacteroidota; class Bacteroidia; order AKYH767-A; family JABDAW01; genus JABDAW01. The sequence continues at coordinate 24,203 of CAIWCG010000175.1, read as the reverse complement.
TGAAACACTGGATAATAATAAAAATCAATTGTTGTTGCACTCAACTGAAAAAAATGCATCAATAAAATCAATTAATGAAAGAATCGAAAGAAGTAAAGTGACATTGCTGGAAGGCATAAAAGTTGCAAAGACAAATACCAAAATAAAACAGGCAGCAATTGTTGATAAAATGAAAAGTGCTGATCGGTACTTCGATAGTATTCCTTCAAAGGAGGCTGAATTTGCAAGACTTAACAGGGAATTTTCGATACACGAAAAATTTTATTCATTGTTGCTTCAAAAAAAGGCGGAATTCCAGATTTCAAAAGCAGGAATCGTTACCAATAATTTAGTTTTGGATAAAGCAGAGATACCAAATACTCCAATATCACCTAATAGGACATTAGTAATAAGTGCATTTCTATTTGGAAGTATGTTTATCAGTCTCGGATTAATTGTAGTTCGATATCTCTTCCATAATGAAATCAATGCTTTGGATGAGGTTGAACAATACACGGAGGCACCACTTCTCGGTATCGTTCCCAAGTACAAGAAAGAGATTCCAGTATCGCAATTATTGGTTGATAAAAATCCTAAATCCGTCATATCGGAATCCTTCCGATCGATTAGAACAAATTTATCTTTCATAAATAATGATACAGGCGCAAAAGTGTTGGCTGTCACATCAACAATATCCGGCGAAGGAAAGACATTTGTTGCAATTAATCTTGCTGGAGTAATTGCTTTCTCCGGTAAAAGGGTTGTACTTATCGATTTGGATATGAGAAAACCAAAAATTCACGTAGGTTTTAACGTTGAAAATGTAAAAGGGGTAAGTACCATTTTAATTGACAAGGATACAATGGAAAACTGCATTTACAAAAGTAGTCTGGAAAACCTCGATTTTATAACTGCTGGACCAATACCACCTAATCCATCCGAATTAATCATCAGCAGAAGAATGTCAGAGTTTCTTGAGCATTTAAAAAGCATATATGACATGATAATCATTGATACCCCACCAGTTGGAATCGTAACCGATGGTATTCCTATGATTCAATTAGCCGATTATCCGATATATATATTAAGGGCAAATTTTTCTAAACGGATTTTTATTCAAAATATCAACAAGTTAATTGAAGACAATAATATCAAAAGATTATCCATAATTTTGAATGGCGTTGAAACCATGCGTTCTAAATATGGATATGGATATGGGTATAGATATGGATACGGATACGGTTATGGATATGGTGGTTATGGATATGGGTATGGATATGGGTATGGATATGGATATGGATACTATGAAGAGGATAAGGAAAAACGCTCACTTTGGGGGGCAGTTAAGAATTTTATACCATTTACTAAAAAAAGTTAGAAGAATAGCTGTAATTGCCATTATTATAATCGTTTGAGGTTATATATTTATCTTCTGGATGTAATTTTATACCCATAAAAATCATTAATAATATTACTACCATGTCTTTTATTGAACAATTATCCGAAGAAATTCTAGTTTGCCATAAAACCGATTTGGATAAATTATGTATTGTTTTTCCTACAAGACGCGCTGCATTATTTTTAAAAAAAGAATTATCCAATAAGTTAACTGATCCAATATGGATGCCTACGATATTGTCCATTCAGGACTTTATTCAAGAACTTTCTCCTTTAAAAATTGAAGATTCATTGACACTTTTATTTGATGTTTTTAAAATTTACAACAAGTATATACCAGAGGAATATTTTGATTCGTTTTATACTTGGGGAATGCAAGTTTTAATTGACTTTAATGAGATAGATAAAGCTTTAGTAAACACAGAAACCTTATTTAAAAGAATTATTGAATTAAAGGAAATTGAGGATGAATTTCAACTGGATGAAGAACAGCTGGAATATCTTATTAAATTCTGGAAATCCATATCTGATAAAGACCTTACGCATGTACAAAAGGAATTCCTATACAACTGGGAATTATTACATAAGGTTTATGTTGATTTTCAGAATTTTTTATTTGAAAACAATAAAACTTATGAAGGGAAGGCCTATAAATTCGTTTCTGAAAACATAGAAGAGTATCAAAAAAACTCTCCATGGGATAAAATAATATTTGCTGGGTTCTATGCCTTATCAAAGGCTGAAAAAAACATATTCAACAAACTATTGAATATTGGTAAGGCAGAAATTTATTATGATGCTGATAATTACTATTTGACAAATAAAAAGCAAGAAGCTGGAAAGTTCTTCTCTAAAATACAGAGTCAATCTGAACAATTTAAATGGAATGGCAACTATTTCGAAACTATACCTAAGCAAATCATAATTACAGGCGTTCCATTGCAAATAGGGCAAGCCAAAGCAGCCAGCAATGACTTGGAATCATTGATTAAGAATAAAGAAATCAACCTTGATGATACAGCGATGGTATTAGCAGATGAGAATCTTCTATTTTCGGTGCTTTCGTCCTTGCCAACGGACATTGAAAACATAAATGTTACAATGGGATATCCACTAAATGCCACGCCTCTCTTTGGTTTATTGGAACTTTTACTAAGTTTAAATAAAAACAGAAAAAAGGGAGTCTATTATCATCACGATATTGTCAATGTTTTGAACCATCCCTACATAAAACACATTGAACAAGATAAGATAAATATATGGATGGAGGATTATCGCAAGAACAATTGGATTTATATCTCTTCCAAACACCTTGAAAGCCTAAAATCCAATGACCTTTCACTATTATTCTTACCGATAGATAAGAGTGAAGATGTATTTGATTACTTGCTCGATATACTTTTGATGATCAGAAACAACATTTCTGACAATAACATCGAATCTGAATTCATTTATCACTTTTATTGCCAATTAAAGCGGTTTCAAGATATCATTTCGGAGCAAAAAGTGCACTTGAGCATCGATTCTTTCTGGAAACTTTTCAAGGAAATCATCAACACCACCGCAGTTCCATTTACTGGTGAGCCACTGAAAGGATTGCAGGTTATGGGATTCTTGGAAACCAGGGCATTAGACTTCAAGAATGTCTTTATTCTCTCCATGAATGAAAACATTCTGCCAAAAAAGAAAAGCGATTCATCCTTTATTCCATATAACCTTAGAAAAACTTTTGGCATTCCCACTGGCGAAGACCAAGATGCCATCTACGCCTACCATTTTTACCGACTACTGCAGCGTGCTGAAAACATCTATTTGTATTATAATACCGAAATCAAAAGCATTACCGGTGGCGAGAAGAGCAGATACCTGCTGCAGCTGGAACATGAACTCGCAAAACAGTTCCCGAACTCAATAACCATCAAGAAACAGTTGCTGACGACCGACATCATTAACATCAAACCTAAAGAAATAACCATCCAAAAGTCGGAAGACATACTTGATGCCTTAAAAAAATACACAGGCCTCGAAAATGAAACAACAAAACACTTTTCCGCTTCCGCATTGAGCAGTTATATAGCCTGCACCTTGAAGTTTTACTTTCATTATATCGCCGGACTGAAGGAACAAGACGAAGTAGAAGACGACATAGACGCAGCTACCTTCGGAAAGATATTCCATCAGGTGATGCAGCACATCTACAGCCAAGACAGCACCTATGATAAGGACACGATAGCCCAATTAAAGCACCTCATAGCGAAGATAACCGACGAAGCGATAATAAACGAATACGCCGCCATCGAAGACTTGGAGGGAAGAAACCTATTGCTGCAAAATGTCATCAAGGAATTGGTGAGCAGAGTGCTCGAAGCAGACATGAAAAGCGCTCCTTTCGTCATCAATGGGCTAGAACAGGAAATTCACGCCACAATATCCGATACTTCGGGCCAAAAAATCAACTTCAAAGGCATTCTCGACAGAATCGAAACCAAAGACAGCATCACCCGCATCATCGATTACAAAACCGGCAAGGTAGAATTGAAGGAAACCGACCTCGAAAACGTCTTCACCGACCCAAAACACAAGTTCGTCTTCCAAACCATGTTCTACGCCTGGATGTATCGCCAACAAAACCCCACCGCCACCATCAAAACAGGAATCTATCCTCTAAAACAACTCTCCGACGGCATATTATGGCTGAACAAAGGCGCCGCCATCACCCCAGAAGACTTCCAAAACTTCGAACAATCCCTCAAAACCTTGATAGAAGGCCTCTTCGACGCCACCAAACCCTTCACCCAAACCACCGACAAAGACCAATGCATCTATTGCCCATACAAAAACCTCTGCAATAGATAAATTTCAACCAAAGTTTTAATCCTGATACTCCCTTGGGGGCGCCCCCAGCAGCAGCCTTAAGGGAAAGGGCTGCTGCAAGGGGTCGGGGTGCTACACGGGTTCGCTACGCTCCGTTTTTGCCGCCCACGCAATATCCCGCCAAAGGCAAAGAACCGCCTTCGGCGCCGCTCCACTCCCTCGCCCAAGCTCCGAAACAGCTAAAAAACAAACCCTACAGCCTCCACTCGCATCCTAGCCTCCACCATTCGGGGTAAATGCTTTTGAATTTGGGGTAAGCACCCCACGATTCGGGGTAACTACCTCCATATTCGGGGTAACCGTTTGAATATTCGGGGTAACGAGGTGCCCATTTGGGGTAACGAGCTGCCAATTCGGGGTAACGAGGAGGCTAAAACACCCGTTTTTGCCACCTATTTTTCCCTTCCCATCAATATTTAAGAGATTAAAATCAAGATTCGCGAGTTCATCCTCCCAATTAGAGAGTTCATCCTCCCAAATAGAGAGATTATCCTCGTAATTAGAGAGTTCATCCTCCTAATTCGAGAGTTTATCCTGCCAATTCGAGAGTTTTTTATGCCTAAAACACCCGCTTTTTTGGCGATTTATACGTAAAACCACCTTCACACCTCTCCTACCCTCCCCCTCAACACTCAACCAACCAAAACCTTGACAATTATCATGTCTCATTTCCATACAAACCACTTAATTTGCACCCAATAACTAAAATTAAACACCATGAAAAACCTAATCGTAGCCTCCATCCTCTCCATCGTGCTGCTCGCAGCATGCAACAACAACGGAAAACAAACCGCCGACAACAAATCATTGAAAGATACCACCCTTAGGTACTTTGGCGACACCATTACCACCGACAGTGCCATCGCCGCCGACCAAATACCAGCAAAATTGAAAGGAAAAGACTCCATAAAAATCAAGGTAACTGGCAAAATAGAGGCCGTATGCCAGAAAAAAGGCTGCTGGATGAAGATGAACATCGGCAACGAACAGAACATGATGGTAAGATTCAAGGATTATGGCTTCTTCGTGCCAAAAGATGCCTCCGGAAAAGAAGCAACCATAGAAGGTTATGCCTTCATCGACGAAACTTCGGTAGCCGACCTGAAACATTATGCCGAAGATGCCGGAAAATCGAAGGAAGAAATCGAAAAAATCACCCAGCCCGAAACAAAAATCAGCTTCGAAGCCAATGGCGTTATCCTCAAAAAGTAGCTTATGGCTGTTATTGGCCTTTCTGTGGCTCTTTTCGGCCTGCACCCACTCCGAAAAACCCGAAGACAAGTCAAAAGACGAAGCATCCTGCACCAAATCAAAGTCAATGAACCCCAACGGCGACAGCGAATTGGCCCTGCTCATGCGGCAGATGTACGATTCGCTCCTTGCCATGAACCTAATCATTAAAAATGGAGGCATACCAGCCGCCTTTCCTGATGCTTTTCTCAAGATTCATACCGCAAAACCCACCGATTCCCATACCAAACCCGATGGTTTTGATGCCTATGCCGATGATTATCTAAATACCTACAAAAAGATTTACCAATCACCCAAATCAGAACTTAAATCGGCCTATAATCTTACCGTTCAGAAGTGCGCCACCTGCCACGAAGCCTCCTGCCCTGGCCCATTGAAGAAAATAAACAAGCTAAAACTGGAACTTTAGGCTTCCATCGGGCCATCATTGGCGGATTGGGAGTAACGGCTTTTTTTCTACATTCGCAGCATTGAAAAAGTTTAAAGGTAGAGGACAAGATTATGGAATATGATTTCACAGATGTAGAGAGGAAGTGGCGGAATTATTGGGCAAAAAACAAGACTTACGCCGCCAAAAACGGTTCGGAGAAGCCTAAATATTATGTTTTGGACATGTTTCCGTATCCTTCGGGTGCGGGTTTGCATGTGGGGCATCCGCTGGGATATATTGCGTCGGACATCATCGCGAGATTCAAGCGGCTGAAGGGTTTTGAGGTGTTGCATCCCATGGGCTATGATGCTTTTGGCTTGCCTGCCGAGCAATATGCCATTCAAACGGGGCAGCATCCGGCAATAACGACCGAACAGAACATAAACAGGTATCGCGAGCAGCTGGATGCAATAGGTTTTTCGTTTGATTGGGACCGTGAGGTGCGGACTTCGAACGCGGATTTCTATAAATGGACGCAGTGGATATTCATCAAGCTGTTTCATTCGTGGTATAACAAGAAAACGGACAAGGCGGAGGACATAAAGACCTTGATAACGGTGTTTGAAAGCCATGGGAATGGGGATGTGTGGGCTGCTTGTGAGGAGGTGGGCGTTTTTTCTGCCGATGATTGGAAAAAGATGGATGAGAAAGCCCAACAAACACTATTGCTGAACTATAGAATGGCCTTTCTTTCGGATACCATGGTGAACTGGTGCCCTCAACTGGGAACGGTGTTGGCTAATGAGGAGGTGAAGGATGGGTTTTCGGAACGTGGTGGCTATCCGGTGGTGAGGAAACTCATGAAACAGTGGTCGCTGCGCATTTCTGCTTATGCCGATAGACTGTTGAATGACTTGAAGGACCTGGATTGGAGCCCAAGCATCAAGGAGATTCAGGAAAATTGGATTGGCAAGAGCGAAGGTAGCAGCTTGCGGTTCAAATTGGAGGGTTTGGATGAGGAGATAGAGGTTTTTACAACCAGACCTGACACCATATTCGGTGCCACGTTCTTGACTCTTGCCCCCGAACACGAATTGGTAAAGAAAATTTCCACTGCTGACCAAAAAGATGCAGTGAATGCTTATGTGGAACTCTCGAAAAACCGCAGTGAACGCGAAAGGATGGCCGATGTGAAGAAGATTTCAGGGGTGTTTACCGGTGCTTATGCCATTCATACCTTCAGCGGAGCGAAGATTCCCGTTTGGATTGGCGATTATGTCTTGGCTGGATATGGAACTGGCGCTGTGATGGCTGTTCCTGCCCATGATACCCGTGATTATGCCTTTGCCAAGTACTTTGACTTGCCAATAATAGAGGTTGTTTCGGGTGGCGACATCAGCAAGGAGGCTTATGATGCGAAAGAAGGCAGTTTGGTGAATTCGGATTTCCTAAATGGCCTTCATGTGAAGGCTGCGATAAAGAAAATCATTGAGAAAATAGAAGAAAAAGGCTTGGGTAAGGGCAAGGTTAACTATCGATTGCGCGATGCCATCTTTAGCCGTCAGCGTTATTGGGGAGAACCGTTTCCTGTTTACTATAAGGATGGACTTCCTTACACTTTGGATGAGAAAGATTTGCCTTTGGAACTGCCGGATGTGGATGCTTACCTTCCTACGGAAACAGGAGAGCCTCCGTTGGCAAGGGCAAAGAACTGGATAACTAAGGATGGCTATCCTTTGGAGACTAACACCATGCCTGGGTGGGCAGGATCGTCTTGGTACTACCTAAGATACATGGATGCAACGAACAACGGGGAATTTGTGTCGAAGGATGCGGTAAATTACTGGCAAGATGTGGACTTATATATAGGTGGAGCGGAACATGCAACAGGACATTTGCTGTATGTGCGCTTCTGGACGAAGTTTCTTTATGATTTGGGCCTTATTCCGGCGAAAGAACCAGCCAAGAAGTTGATTAATCAGGGAATGATATTGGGAAGATCCTTGTTTTTGAATGAAAACACGAATGATGGAAAGCAAATCAGTTATCGAATACCAATAGAATATGCCGATGACAAGGATAGATTGATGATAGACAGGTTTACGGAAGTGAAAAAGATGTTTACCAATCTTGAAATGAATGCATTGTCTTGGAAAACTGATGAAACTGGAAAGCAATTCATCTTATTGGTGCCAGAAATTGAGAAGATGTCCAAATCCAAATACAATGTTGTAACTCCTGATGACATCATTGCGAAATATGGTGCCGATTGTTTGCGTATTTATGAGATGTTCCTTGGTCCTTTGGAGCTGCCTAAGCCATGGAACACCAACGGCATAGAAGGTGTGTCGAAGTTCATCAGGAAGTTTTGGAGATTATACCATGATGGCGACAATAACTTCCAAGTTTCTGACGAATCACCTACTCCTGCTGAGCTTAAAATACTTCATAAGACCATCAAGAAGACAGAAGAGGATATGGAACGGTTTTCTTTCAATACTTCGGTGAGTTCTTTCATGATATGCGTGAATGAATTGACTGATTTGAAGTGCAACAAGCGTGGAATACTGGAACCCCTTGCCATTATTCTTGCACCTTATGCTCCACACATCACTGAAGAGCTGTGGTCTTTGATGGGAAACACCGGAACCATCACTTATGCCAACTTTCCCGAATGGAAAGAGGAGTATATAATCGACCAGAACTTCGAATATCCCATTTCAATCAATGGAAAAACAAGAACCAAGATATCCTTGCCGTTAAATCTTACAAAAGAAGAGATATCCTCAACAATTTTGGCTCATGACGAAGTGATAAAACTGATGGCCGGCAAGACACCAAAGAATATAATTGTAGTTCCGAACAGAATAGTAAACATAGTCCTTTAAATAATTATGCAAGTACTTAAACAACATATCGAAGCATTGATCTTTGTGGCTGAACAGAGCATTACCATTGATGAAATCGCTTCTTGTCTCAAGAGTGTTTTCGATTGGGATATACCAAACGAGGATATCATTTCAACCATAGAAGAACTCAAGACGAAATACAACCATGAAGACTTCTCCTTTGAGCTTGCTGAAATTGCAAACGGGTATCAATTTCTCACAAAAAAGGAATACCAGACTACCTTGAATGTTCTACTGCAGCAAAAGGCTCAAAAAAGATTATCTACAGCCGCTCTTGAAACACTTTCCATCATTGCATACAAGCAACCGGTAACCAAATCAGAAGTAGAGCAGATTCGTGGGGTGGATTGCAATTACAGCATTCAGAAACTGTTGGAAAAAGACCTGATAGAGATTAAAGGAAAGAGCGAAGGGCCAGGCAAAGCCATGCAGTTCGTCACCAGCAAAACCTTTATGGAATACTTCGGAATTAAAAACCCAAAAGACTTGCCACAACTAAAGGATATTGCCCCTGAAAATACCAACATTGCCCAACCTCAAGAAATCAATGAAGCAGAAAATGCAGTTGAATAGAATTTTGGAATAACATTTGTATTAACTCCATCAATATGACATCCAAAATGAATAAATATCCAAACAATATTGAACAACACCTGCCAATGAAAAGGTCAAACATCCACACCATCATCCTATTGGCCATCTTTTCCTTTTATGCCTCTTTGGCAATGGCACAAAAGACGTTGCCACACATTAAGAATTCGGCTTACAGATGTGGCGAAAAGCTCACCTTCCGCGTTCATTATGGCGTTATCGATGCTGGCGAATGTTCCTTGGAAATCAAGGCTCCGTTCGAGAAGGTGGGACCTAGGGATGTCTATCATGTAGTGGGGATAGGCAAGTCGCTTGGCGCCTTCAATTGGTTCTTTAAGGTGGAAGACAGGTACGAAACCTTCCTAGATGCCGATGCCATTTCTCCATGGGTTTTTATTCGCCGCGTAAACGAAGGAGGTTATAAGATAACGCAGGATTACAGTTTCAATCCCTACAAAAATACCGTCAGCACCGGTAAGGAAGTCAAGGAAGTGCCAGATAATATCCAAGACCTCTTGTCATCCTTTTATTATGCCAGAACACTTGACTACAATAACCTCAAGGAAGGCGACGTGCTCACCATCGAAATTTTCCTCGACAACAAAATTTATCCCATGGGCATCAAATATTTGGGCAAACAAACCATCGAAACCAAACTCGGCACTTTTCCTTGCATGAAATTCTCTCCACAACTTCAAAAAGGCAGAATATTCAAAGACCAAGAAGGCATGACATTGTGGATATCAGACGACCTCAATCACCTCCCCATCCGAGTAGAATCCGAACTGCTGATAGGTTCCATAAAAATCGACCTTTCCTCCTATTCCGGCTTGGCAAACATCATCAACAAGACTCAATAATCGGTCCGAATCCGGTCATCTATGGCGGACTTCAAGTGCCATCTTTTTCCAAGGACATAAATTCTGAACTCCAGTCGCGTCAGCAGTAATCCACCCACCACCATGACACTGCTGAAAGCGATATTTGAAACCGGCAACAAGGGCCGTTTATGGTCCAGCAGATTATTCGTAATTCCAAGTATCGGTAAAATAAATCCTCCCAATGCTATTACGGCACCATCTGCTTTGTAATTGGCATTTTCTCGCCTTGTTTTGATGCTATATATGGCAGCTATTTCCACATCGTTGCCATCTGCCACCACCGATTTCTCCCTTATCGAATCAATCCTCCCTCCTATCCAAACGCCCGTGTCGCTGGTCTTCAGCCACAGGTAATCATTGGCAAAAAAGCGCTTATGTATCGAGCCATTCCATTTCTCTATGTTCAAATGATTCTGGCCAAATGATGACATCCATGCAATGCAAAACAAAATAGACAAAAGTTGTTTCATGAACCTAAAATTCTTTCTGCAAATCTATGAAATATCAAGTAATGTTTCATTAACCAAAGACAGAACTATACTATATGAACAAACAGATGCCTGCATGAGTTTCTTTCTTTCATCGGTTCGAAAAGCCAAGTAGTCTTGCATCTATCTAATGCTATCAATGATGTTTATAGCAATATGCATTTCACTTGAAATCCATCCTATACTTTTTCATCAGGCATTGCATTGAAATTTAATAGGCTGTTTAATCCTTTTAACGCTTTCAAATGCTTTTGTAACAACATAAAACACATTCTAAAACCTGCTAATTTGAAAATAAGTAGTGTTACTTATTATACAAGTAGTGCTACTTATAACTTAAGTAGTGCTACTTATAACTTAAGTAGTGCTACTTATAACCTAAGTAGTGTTACTTATAACTTAAGTAGTGTTACTTATAACCTAAATAGTGCTACTTTTAACCTAAGTAGTGTTACTTATAACGTAAGTAGTGTTACTTATAACGTAAGTAGTGCTACTTATAACGTAAGTAGTGTTACTTATAACCTAAGTAACACTACTTATAATTTATGTACCACTACCTATTCCTTATTTGAAGGGATTATTTTACATGAACGGCATCCTATTTCTTATTGAAGGACGAATGGATATTATGGTGATGCCAATCAGATACATCATATGATTTTACATAGATGATGAAGGTAAATATAAGCTCAATAAAAGCCTTAGGAGAAAGCATTTTAACTGAATTTATAACAACAACCATCTAGATTAACATTCAAGACCATGACACCCGTTGACAAGGGCATGAATAAGCCATAAAAACACCTCTGTAGCTTAAAGAAACGATTGACTAAGACATTGAAAGAGGCGTTTCATTGTCTATAACATACGTTTAAGAGTTTATAACACACGTTTAAATGTCTATAACACACGTATAAGAGTCTATAACACACGTTTAAGAGTTTATAACATACGTTTAAGAGTTTATAACACACGTTTAAATGTCTATAACATACGTTTAAGAGTTTATAACACACGTTTAAGAGTTTATAATATACGTTTAACTTCTTAAGTCAATCGACTTAACTTCTTAGTCAATCGACTATTTTGCAAAAGCAGTCGCTTCCTCTCCCCAAAAAGGAAGGTAAAAAAAGATATGAGTGCATACAGGTTGATAAGTATTCCTTGCAACAAATTGGAAACCTGAGTTTGTTTTTGTATGTTTGCGGGGATGATAATTATTATGATTAGAAAATATGAAAAATATAAATAAAATAAGATGTTGGTTAATTCTTTTATTAACCATTGCATCTATTAAACTTGATGCTCAAATACCACAATTTTGGGGTACGACTACTAATGGCGGGATATTAGATGGATCAATATTTAGAATTAATGGCGATGGCTCAAACTTTGCTGGTCCCTTCGGATTCCCATCATTAATTACAGGATATAGCCCGATAACAAATATGGTGATGCATAATGGCAAATTTTATGGTTGCGCAGATGGTGGGGCAAATAACTATGAAGGTGTCATTTATAGTTATGATACGGCAGCCAATGTCTATATCGATCTTTATGATTTTAATACAAATGATGGGTGTTTTGACGGTGGTACAGGTTGTTCAAGATTAATACTTGCAAGCAATGGGAAATTATATGGGGTAACAAATATAGGAGGAACATATAACGGAGGTGTAATCTTCAGTTTTGATCTCATTAGTTTAAATTATACAGTTGTTTACAATTTAAACTATTTTACAGGCGCTAATACTTCTGACGCCATAATGCAGGCAAACAATGGACTGATGTATGGTATTGTAACTTATGGTGGCTATGATACTGCCGGATATATGTTTTGCCTGAACCCTGTTACAAATGTTGTAACAGATATACATGATTTTAATTGTACTTCTGGTTGTATGTCTCATTCTCCTATTGGTGCTCCTATACAAATAAACGACAGTATATTTATTGGCACTACTAATAAAGGTGGCTTAAATAATTGGGGGGTTATCTATAGTATTAATGTTCATACCAATGCATATACAGTACTTTATAATTTTACAACATTGACAGGGATTACCCCGATTGGTTCCCTGATTAAAGCAACCAACGGATTAATTTATGGAGTATGTGAAACTGGTGGGAATTTAGGTTATGGTTTATTATTCAGTTTTGATATATCGAATAATTCCTATATAGACATTCATGATTTCACAGGAGGCAATGGAGGATACCAACCAATAGGCAATCCTGTTCAAGCCACTGATGGAAAACTATATGGTACAACAAGTACTGGTGGCACAAATGGTCAGGGAAATATTTATAAATACGACCTCTTGACCAATACATACACTGAAATTCATAGCTTTAATTTTGCAGAGGGGGTTGGTCCTTACTTTTATTTGAATGAGGTAGGAGGCGAAACTACTGGTATAAAGGAATATAATAATAATAATTACTTGGCAGTGTATTCAAATTTAGATAAGATAACAATAAACTATGAAATAAATAATCAGAATTCATTGTTTAGATTAAAAGACATAACGGGCAGAGAGGTGTATAATTATCATTTAAATTCCTCTAATGGTTTAGAAACTTTTAATATATCAAGTCTTGTAAATGGTATCTATTTCTGGGAAGTAATCAATAATTTAAGTATCCTATCGAAAGGAAAAATAGCATTGATAAAATAAACCCCGCTGTGACCCTAACACCTCACAGATTTTTCATCCTCACAGGTCTGCAAGTATCTTCTTCCATTCCTGCTTGGAAAGAGAGGGATCATTAAATATTATTAGCTTTCTTAATTTTGTCTAATTTTGCGCAATAACAAACACTATAGGAATGAAAAATTACCTCTTGACAATGATTTTTGCAATTATCGCACTACTCACCACAAAAGATAACAGCGCACAGAATCCATGTCATTTCATCGGATATCGCGTCGATACCATCGCCTATTCCTACAACCCCATCGATGGCGACACCCTCCTATCCTTGCCCGACAATACTTATAGTTCCGTCATTCCTCTCGGTTTTACATTTCGCTATTTCGATGTAGATTATACCAAAGTCATCATATCAAACAATGGCCTCATCACCTTCGATACCACCAGGGCCAATGCCAGTTCTGCCTGGAACATAGCCACCCCCATCCCTTCCATCGACAATCCTTTGAATACCATCTTTGGCCCCTGGATAGATTTGTATAATGTCAATGCCGGATTCATTCATTACAAAACCCTTGGTTCCAGCCCGAACAGCAAGTTCATCGTCTCCTTCGATTCCATTCCCATGTTCGGTTGTCTCACTCAAAAATATACCGGACAAATTATCTTAAGCGAAACCGTCAATACCATATCAATACATATTCAAACCAAGTCCATATGCTCCAACTGGAACAACGGAAGTGCCATAGAAGGGATACAGAATGCCTCTGGTACCGTGGCTTTCGTTGCCACTGGAAGAAATGTTCCATCGCAATGGAGCGCCATGAATGATGGAAGAAGATTTACTCCCCTCAATGGTCCGTTTCCAGCCATTCCGCTATGCATCACCAGTGTGGACAGTGCCACCCATAAAAATGTGATAGCCTGGGATAAACCTACCGGAATCCAGATCGACTCTTTCGTGATTTATAAAGAAACCAGCACCATAGGAACCTATGCTCCATGCGGCATTCAAGCCGGTTCTGCCTTCAGCAGCTTTATCGACACAGGCTCTTATCCCGACATGATTTCCAATCGTTACAAGCTGGCTTTCAAGGATAGTTGCGGCATCATCTCCAACCTTAGTACCCAACATAAAACCATCCATCTTACCTTGAGTTCGGGCAGCGGTTCATCCTGGGTACTAAATTGGGATTCATCAGAAGGATTTTGGTTCCCCTCCTACTCCATTTACCGAGGCGCATCACCTACTTCCCTGACCTTGTTGACAACTGTTTCAAACACCACGTTGCAATACACGGATTCATTTCCACCTGCCGGAAATATCTATTATCTTATAGAAGCCACCAACCCTTCGGGCTGCAATCCTTCTCTAAGAATAAGCAATATGAATTACAATGTATCCATGTCTAATATTGCCGGAACATTCAATATCGGTATCCCAAAGATTTTGAATGACAACCATGTGAATATCTTTCCGAATCCAAACAATGGAAGCATTGTGGTAGCCTATAAGGTCAATTCTCCAAATAGCATTTTTCAATTGAAGGACATCATGGGAAGAATCGTTTGCAGTCGTGGCCTTTCCAGCACTGAAGGCAAAGAAACTATCGACATTTCTCCTTTGAACAATGGGATTTATCTTTGGGAAATTACGAATAATGAAGCTATTGATAAAGGCAAAATTGTTTTGATAAAATAATAAATCAGTTGTGATAACTTGGGTATTTTTTAGAATGAAACGAAGATTTTATTGGATTACCATTCAATCTGTTTTTTTATTCCTATATTTTTTTATAATTTTACATTCAAATTATAATTAATGAAAAGAACACTGCTATATATATCGATTGCCCTAGTATTATTTCTGGTAACAAACACTTCAAAAGGTCAAATGTTTGTTGACTCCTGTTTTTATTCTGCAGCTGTAGGAACAAGTTTCACTTCCAGCGGAGATTTAGCTTCCTTGGATGCCGATCTTCTACAATGGGATGGCACCACTTGGCTTGGCCAATGGTCGAATGCCAATGTTAATCTTGCTCCGCCCACGGGTTCTGCTGCCTGTCATGCCATCTGGATGGGTGATGCCAATTCTTGGACAACAGGAGGGGAAGGTTTCGGCATACGTTTGATTAATCCTCTGGTAACTGGACAATCCTACTCCATTACCTTTACTTATGCAAGTAATGGATTCTCAGCCACAGGGAATTTTGCACCATTTGTCATGTCAAATACCAGTGCATCGCTTGCAGGCTCTTATCAGATCACCCAATTACCTTCTGCCGGATTTGCATGGTTTACTTATACATTAAACTTCACAGCTGTTGCTGCTGAAAATGGCCATAATTGGATTGTGATTCATAATTTGACTTCGGGTACATCTGGCATCATGCTTTCATTTTGCAGTGATTGCAATACCGTTACCCAACCTTGTTCTGTAAATCTTGGCCCTGACACTACATTGTGTGCAGGAGCTACCTATACTTTGAATGCAGGAAATGTTGGTTCTGCCTTTACATGGTCAACAGGGGCTACTACACAAACCATCAATGTTAACACCACAGGAACTTACTGGGCAATAGCCAATACTGGTTCCTGCTCTGATACAGATACCGTGGTGGTTACATTTAATCCTAATGTTACCGTCAATTTAGGTAATGATACCACTTTATGCAATGGAAGTTCATTGACTTTAAATGCTCAAAATGCAGGTGCCGCTTATCTTTGGTCAACAGGTGCCACCACACAAAGCATAAATGTAACTACAACAGGCAATTATTCTGTAACGGTAACTTCTGGAGTCTGTTCTGATGTCGATACCTTAACTGCTACATTTGTAGCAGGACCGGTAGCAAATTTAGGCGCCGACATTAGCGTATGCAATGGAGTTCCAGTTACCCTTGATGCACAAAATGCAGGGGCAAATTATCTTTGGTCTAATGGGGCTACAACTCAAACCATCAGTCCAACGGTTTCTGGGAGCTATTGGGTAGTTATCAATATCGGCAATTGCATCAGTAAAGATACTGTCAACGTTACTTTTAATGCTGTTCCTGTTGTAAATCTCGGTCCAGATCAATCCTTATGCAGTGGAACTTCGGTTATCTTAAATGCTGGCAATGCAGGTGCCACATATAATTGGTCTGATGGTTCTACAACGCAAACAATTGCGGTTAACGTTGCAGGCACCTATTGGGTATTGGTTCAAAACGGAACTTGTGTTGGCAGTGACACCGTTATCATCTCCGGAAATGTTGCTCCTACTGTTAATCTCGGTCCTGACATCAAATTATGCTACGGCATTGATACCGCACTGAATGCTGGTAATCCCGGTTATAATTATTTTTGGAATACTGCCGAAACGACACAACGAATCAATATTTATTCCTCTGGCATCTATTGGGTTCAAGTAAGTAATAATGGCTGCGTTGGCACGGATACGGTTATCGTATACATTGGTAAAAAGTTAAGTCTTTATCTTGGTGTAGATACCTTCATATGTCCTGGCGAACCATTACAGATAACGGCTGAAAAAGGCTTTGCAAGCTATTCATGGACTCCAAGCGGAAGTGGTTCCTACTTTATAATTGTTGATGAACCTGGAACCTACATTTGCAATGCAGTCGATACCAATGGTTGCCCTGTGAGCAGCTCTATTTTGGTTCAGGAGTTTTGTGCTACTGACCTTTATATCCCCAATTCTTTTACTCCAAATGGCAATAGAGCCAATGACCGGTTCATGGCTTTTGGCGAAGGAATTGTGGATTATCATCTATACATTTTCAATCGCTGGGGAGAACTTATTTTTGAATCCACCGACATCTCGAATGGTTGGGATGGAAAATATGACGGACCCGAAGTTCCGCAAGGTTCCTATATATATAGAGTGGATTATAAAACCTATACCTTGATAGAACTTCAGGCGAAGTCAAAATACGGCATCGTAAACCTGTTAAGGTAACGTTTTCAAGAATTTCTTTGATAATAACAACAAGAAACACGTATTCTCATCAATATTTTGAGGAATATTATTTATTTTTGCCGCCATTAAAAATAAATAATTCCCAATGAAAACTTTAAAGACAATGATGATAATGATGGTGCTTTTCACCATCCCGAATGTGCTGTTGGCACAAAAATGCAAGTTCGACAAGGAAACTACCGACAAATTCACCAACGAACATATTCGTGCGTCCAAGTTTCAGGTAGGTGGCGCCTTCTATCGATGGTTCATCCTGATGGAACAAAAAGGCGACAAATGTTTCATGACCTACCAGATTTCCGTCCATGGCAAGGTGGATGATCCGATTACGAAAGACTCGAAGATTTTGATGAAATTGGAAGATAATTCCATCGTTGAGCTCGTGGTGGATCAGGATTATAATCCCCAACAAAACGTTGAAAACACAGGCACTGCCAACCCATTCATCTCTTCCATGTGGCTGCCAAAAGGCGAGTTGAGCAAAGACCAGATGAAGTCGCTTTCGTCATCCACCATCACAGCTATCCGTGTGAAAATTGCTGGCAAGGACCTTGATTCTCCCGAGATTTCAGCCAAGCAAGCCAAGAAACTCAAGGAAACGGCTGCTTGCATGCTTACCAATTAATTGGGCGAAAAGCAGGAGTTCCAAATCATCAACAATTTGGATGCTATTATGATGGCACCGAAGCGGATGCAATTATAAAAGCATCATGAATAAAGAAAAGCGGTTAGTGATTTGCCGCTTTTTTAATTTTAATATTGATTTTTGATGTTCATTTGCAAAACACCTGTTTGAATTATCATAAATAATGCCTCAATACCTACCTATGACACTAAAATACCGTTAGTTTAGATGTTCATCACCAATATCAAGAAGTTTATCACCAACATCAAGAGGTTCATCACCAACATCAAGAGGTTCATCACCAACATCAAGAAGTTCGTCACCAAAATCAAGAGGTTTGTCACCAACATCAAGAGGTTCGTCACCAACATCAAGAGGTTCGTCACCAACATCAAGAGGTTCGTCACAAACATCAAGAGGTTCGTCACAAACATCAAGAGGTTCGTCACCAACATCAAGATGTTCGTCACCAACATCAAGATGTTCGACACAAACATGTCTCCTGTGAACCAATTTTAGCTTATAAAAGGTGAAATAAATATAAATTCTTATAAATAATATTGCACCAAGAAATAACAACTTATCAGCAAAATGGAGTAGATTGCTAAAATAGGAATGGAGAAATAGTCGGCCGGCTTTATCTTCAAGAAAAAATAATTGTATAGAATGAGTATCAACTTCTCAGAAAAATAGGCCACAATGGTGCCCATGGCTACCCCGATGATGCCAAAATATCTCAATAAGATCAAGCTCGAAACCACGTTGATGACGATTTCGATGAAGGCGGCAATCATGATGATTCTGGTTTTCCTCAAGCCTATCAAAATGGTTTGCGGAAATACCAATCTGCTTATAATCAGCATCAAAAACACATTGAAAATAGTGGCACTGTCAATGAATTGAGCATTGAAAACAACGGGATACAGCCACTTGCTGCTCATCAATAATACGATGGTAATTGGAAATAAAAGATGCATCAATCGGGTCGATTTTTCCTTTATCTGGGTTAATGATTCCTTCAAATTGGTGCTTGCAATGATAGGAATCATGGCCACGCTCATGGCATTGGCCATCAACAAGGTGAAAGGCAATTCCCTAGCCCCATATCTGAAAATGGCAAAGGTGGCTGGAGAGAAGTTTTTTGATACGATGATGCCGTCTATATAATCTGCTGACCCGCTGAATAAGGCTGTAATCATCAATGGAGCCGCCAAAATCAAATGTTCCTTCAATTGTTCTATATCTATTTTAATTGTCGAGTTTCTATGTATAAGATAGGCAAGATAAAAAAGTTTGATGATGGCGATGAATATCAATGCCATAATGCTGCTTTCTATCGAATAACCGAGAAAGATGGGTGCCGAAACTGCAATAATCTGCATTGAAAAGATAAAGATGGCATAGGTGATGATTTTCCTTGATTGCTTTTTTAACAACAGCAAATGTTCGATGAGAAACGTGGGCGTATTCAACAGAATGAATATCAATAGCAAATTATAATACTGAATATCCCTGCCTTGAACCAACCAAGCGCTTATCTGATTCCTTAAGCCAATCATCGCCAGGACAATTATTACACTGAAAAGAGCCATCAGAAGGAATGCATTAAAATAAAATGATGGATTGTCCTTTTCCTTTTTTGATAATGCCAACATGGAGTTCATCAGGCCAGATACCCAAAAAAAACTCACTGCACCAGAAATAAACATCAAGGTTTCATAATTGCCAATTTCAGATATGGTAAGATGACTTTTGGTAAATAATATTCCAATAAGAAACATGGCTCCAAACCGGAACACCTGAAAAAACTGGTAGCTGCTTATATGATTATAGAATCGGGAGAGTTTCAAAAGCAATGATTTTAGAAAATTGGAAACGTATATTATCGATTAATTATATATGGAGGAAGCAAATTTATATAAAAAAGTATGGCTTTCACTTTCTATTCACATTTTAATTTCTATTTTTGCGCCCTCATACATGGTGGTAGTAGCTCAGTCGGTTAGAGCATCAGATTGTGGTTCTGAGGGTCGTGGGTTCGAGCCCCATCTTCCACCCAAAACAAGAAGAAAAGAAAAGGAGAAAGGAAACTTTCTCCTTTTTATTAAAAAGATGTCCTAAATATTTTGTCATGTGCAAAAAAACAATTTACTTTGTCCCATTAATAAAAAGACTATGAACTATATACTTTTCGACAGCAAAACCAGAAGAAGTTTGTATCCGTTTACGCTTACAAGACCTGTACCTGAATTAAGAGTAGGCATCCTGACTATCAGAGAAAAATGGGAAAAGATGCTTAACAAATCATGCTCCTTCTTTACTCAAGATTACTTGAAAACGAAATATCCGATGATCAAGGATGAAGATAATGTGCTTATAAACGGGAGCATTTTACCAGACAAGAATCTGGTAAAAGCCATCAAGGCACTGCAACCTGGCCAAGTATTGTTTTCTAATCCTGTAACCATAGCCGCAAGGATAAACAAGAAACAATTGAACGTATTGAAAGATTATGACACCTTTTCAAAGCTGGTTCATGTAAATTATGAATTGCCATTGATAAAAGTGCGCCATAATTGGGATATATTCAAGTTTAATGGGGAGCAGATTCGTCATGATTTCAAACTGATAACCAAAGGCAGGAAGTCGCAGTCACTTAGTAAAACCAATACTGTTTTAGGCAAGGAAGCGGTTTTCATTGAAGCAGGTGCTAAGATAGAATGTGCCGTTTTGAATGCCACCAATGGTCCTATATATATAGGTAGAGATGCTGAGATTATGGAGGGTTCATTAATACGCGGACCATTTTCCTTGGGCGACCATTCCATCATCAAGATGGGCGCCAAAATATATGGTGATACAACCATTGGTCCCAACTCAAAGGTAGGTGGAGAGGTTTCGAACAGCGTCTTTTTCGGGAACAGCAACAAGGCACATGACGGTTTTGTTGGCAATTCGGTCATTGGCGAATGGTGCAATCTTGGGGCTGACACCAACACCTCGAATCTCAAGAACAACTACGGCAATGTAGCTGTCATAGACTTCCAGAACTACAATATGGTAGATACCGGAACTCCTTTTGTGGGGCTATTCATGGGCGACCATTCCAAATGCGGCATCAACACGATGTTCAATACCGGCACTGTTGTTGGCGTCAATTCAAACATCTTCGATTCGGGATTTCCAATCAAGTTCATACCTTCCTTTGCTTGGGGAGGCTCCAATGGATTTGTAAGCTATAAACTGGAGCAAGCCATAGAAGTGGCAAAGCGTGTGTTCGAGCGCAGAGGAAAGGTTTTCGACCAGATAGAAGTGGATATATTAACGCATATCTTCAACACGATAACCGAATCGAGAGTAGATTTAAAAGAAGAGGAAGAAGAACTTTGAGCAACAACGGAAGCCTACAATGGTTTTCGTTAGCTGGTCTTACTCCTTGATGATCTTGCCCCTGTTTCCATTAATCTCATAGAAATAAATCCCTGAATTTAGGTGGGATATGTCCATGGTTTCTTCATCGTTATTCAGTGTTTGAGCATAGACCTTATTGCCCAATACATCGGTGATGATGAAGTTTTGATTGGCTTTAAAGGCCGTTTGATGGACAGTAATGCTGGAGGTGGCAGGGTTGGGGAAAATGCTGGTGATGTTCAATGCTGCCAAGTTGTAGATGCCAGTAGTAAGGGTGCTGACGACATTGACATAAACCATGGTATTGCTGGTTCTTAGTAGATAGAAATTATTGCAATAGGTGCTGGTGCAGCCTACCGCATCGGTGATGGAAAGGCAGATATTATAGTAACCTGCATTGGCATATTGGTGGCTTGGGAAAGGTGTAAAATCATGCGGACTGTTGTCTCCCCAATTCCAATCGTAGGAAATGGGTGTGACGCCAGAAGCCATGTTTACGGCAAAATAATTATGCAATATGTTGGTGTCGGGATAGAGATTGAAATGGGCGGAACAATTGCCTGTGCCGATGATGGCCGTATCGCAGAGATGGCATCCGGCAGCATCGAAAACACAGATCTGATAGGAACCATGAGGCAAGCCAGTGGCAGTAGCGGTGGATTGCATGGGCGATGTGTACCAGGTATATTGATAGGGAGTGGTTCCTCCAACGATATTGATGGTGGCCGAACCGTCGGAACACAGGGCGCATGTGGCATTGGAAACCGACAATAAGGAATCGTGGAAGGAAGTGCAGTTGGTAGAATCTACATAGACGGCATGGCAGGCAGTGCAGCCATTTGCATCGACTACACAGACGGTGTAAGTGCCAGGCAAAAGGCCGGTAGCCATTTGTGTTGTTTGAATAGGAGATGTATTCCAAGTGTAGGTATAAGGAGCAAAACCATTAGACATGGAAACACTTGCAGTGCCATTGGCGCAGGTATTACAAGTTGCATTGACAACAGAGGTGGATAATTGGAGATTACAGCCAGTGAGGTAACATTGCAAGGTATCAATGGGCATAAATGTTCCTAGACCAAATGCAATAGTATCGTATCCATCCCAAATATGCAATGCTATTGTAGTTGAATCTGTAGTGCCCCAATCATTTAGAGAAACATTAAAAGGATTAGGTCGTGAACTTTTTAAATCGAATGATATGTTATTAGAAATTTTATTGCAATAAATATTTCCAATACCATAATCAAGTAAAACTCCAATGTTATTATATTCAATAACATTCCTTGAAATTAGGAATTGAGAAGTATTTAATACATCAAGCCCTAATCCATTATACATAATCTGATTATTGAATATTGAATCATTAGAATAGCTTCCCCATTCCTTTATTCCAACTATCGAATTAGAATCAATTATTGAATTTAGAATTGTGGTCTCAATAACCGAATTCCCTGTAATGCCTGTTTGATTATGTTTTACTACACAATTTCTAACACGACCTCCTATAATCATTCCGATTTGATTTGAATCAATTAAACAATTTCTAATTTCCACGACACCAAGTGGACCGTCAGCATCATCTCCTGTTCCTCTGTGGTTATGTTTAAATGTACAATAATTAACGATTGTGGCTCCTCCACCAATTCCCGCTTCAGTATTATTAGTAAACGAACAAGTATCAATATAGGTAGTGTAACCACCAAGTATTCCAAAACGGTTGTAATCAAAATTTGACTTTTTGATAATAGTCGTACCATTACCTTCACAAATTCCCTTTGTCGCAAATTTAAAACTACAAAAGATGAATTCTGTTGTCATAGAACCTCCATTTAACCAAACCTTATCCCAAATACCTGGCGTTGGAGATGCATTGTTACTTGTGAAAGTGATGGAATCTAATATTGTCCCAATAGCGATTAAAGAGGCTTGCCTTATTTCTATGCTTTTGGTGTCTGCAAATTTAACAATTACACCAGCCTCAATTGTTAAGGTATTGCCAGGAAAAACCACAACATTATCGGTGACGATGTAGGGGCTGTTGAGAAGTGTCCAGGTGGTGTTGGAGTAGATGCCGCCTGATACGTTAGTGGCTTTGGCAGTGAACAGGGAACACAGAACCGTGAACAGTAGGGCGAGGGTAAAGATTACTTTTTTCATGACATTATTTTTAATAATTAGTGGTGTAAAATTAAATAAACTTTATGTCAATTCCAAGAAAAGCATAAAATGTTCAAAGAATGGAGGGCGAAAAGATGGTGAAGGTTGGCAAGAGGGTTGTGAGGGAGTATGTTAGGGTTGTGAGGGCGTATGTTAGGGTTGTGAGGGCGTATGTTAGGGTTGTGTGGGCTTGTGTTAGGGTTGTGAGGGCGTATGTTAGGGTTGTGAGGGAGTATCTTAAGGTTGTGAGGGAGTCTGTTAAGGTTGTGAGGGAGTCTGTTAGGGTTGTGAGGGAGTCTGTTAGGGTTGTGAGGGCTTGTGTTAGGGTAGTGAGGGCTTGTGTTAGGGTTGTGAGGGCGTATGTTAGGGTTGTGAGGGCTTGTGTTAGGGTTGTGAGGGCTTATTCCTGGCGGTCTCAACGGGGATTTTGGGAAATGGGGGAGGGATTTTGGGGTAAAGTTTGGTGATAATACTTTGATTTTTGAGGTTTTTTGGGGTCTGGATTTGCAAATCCAGACCAGCGGGGTGGTGAACAACCTTACTGGACGGTGAGAAAAAAGCCGACCTGTAAGGATGTTCACCAGAGGGTTTCGCAAAGAGGCGCAATGGTTTCCTTAATTTCTTTTC
>CAIWCG010000174.1 GCA_903911135.1 uncultured Bacteroidota bacterium | reverse complement strand
GCTTCTTTCTCGAAACTTTCATAATCAAACTTAGATTCTTTCTTTTTCATTCTATTAACTTTTTTCTACTCAAAAAACAAAATTATATTTTTTTTGACACAGTTTATAGAACAGACTCGATTTAAGACTAAATCTTTGGGATTTAAGACTAAATCATTCGGATTTAAGACTAAATCGTTCGGATTTAAGACTAAATCTTTTGGATTTAAGACTAAATCATTCGGATTTAAGACTAAATTTTGGGGATTTACAAGATAAAAAATGTAGAAGCATTGAGTTTTCAAATCATTGAAACCATCAAAAAGTAAATATAAATCAAAAAAATAATTTATTATGGCACTAAAAAAAGTAAACGGGAATAGTACTGAATATTCGTTAATCACGGATCCAGCCGAAATGAGACAATATGTAATAGACAGAGGGAACGCAGCATCGAGTTCTACCTTATATGGCACTCCGGCAATTGCTGCATCAGTTTATACGGCAGGAACTTCAGCGGCAACAGCCATTCAAACGGCCATCACTGCTCATACTGCCGCTCCTACTTTGGCAAACAAGGATATCGTCAAGGCAAAAATGGCTTTGGGAGTTCTTTGGCTGGATAGCTTGTTGGCTTTGGTGGTTCCAATTGCAAATAGTCCTACCAACTGTACCACTCGCGAAGAGGCAGCGGTAAATATAGAAATTGCTGGCTTCACCGCCGAAAAATTAAATAAAAACAGCAAGGGAAAACCTGATATGGCACTGTTTACTGCCACGTATGTGGGAAACGGTGTGATAGATATTGACATTACCAATGGTGACGAATTCAATCCTGCCAATGTAATCATCATAGCTGTGGCAGTGCCTCCAGTTACGGTACCACCTACTCCGCCGCCAATAGTTTCTCTAAAAGATGGACAGGTAGCGGTAACATCAAAGGTATACGTGCCGGTGGTTACAAAAACCATGAGCGGCAAAGGAACATCGGCCAAATTGGTTGATATGGCTGGTTCTCCGTCTTGGATGATTTATATATACAGCATGAATGGCAACAAACTGATCAGCATGTTGTCGAGTGCCGGCCCAGTAAATTTGGTAACGCCTACCTAATAGGCATAAATAGCATCACTTAATTAAAAATCCTCCTTTTATGATTGCAAATCTTCTTGCAACAATAAAAGGAGGATTCTTATTATCAATAAAACACAGCCAAACATCCTTGCCGATTATCGATAAGGATGTTTAGCTTTTATTAAATCATTTAAAATACTTTGCCTTAACCTCGGCATAGGTTGGGAAATCATTGTGATGCCACATGGCCAAGACGGTTCCCTGTTTCAGGAGTACCAAACCTGGAGCTGAACGGATGAAGGTCTTTAAGGCAGTTTCGTCGCAGTTATAAAAATCATACAAGGCATTGTTTTCGTGCTTGTAGGCATCTATATCCTTCGGGCCGGTGGCAGTAAGGCCAATGAAACTCAAGGAATCCTTGCGGGTGGCGTCATAGAAATCGTTTATTTTCTTCATCAGTTCCTTGTCCTTGTCCGATTTGGTGAGATTGTAGGAGATAAGGAAGAAACTGTATTTAGGATCGGTAAGAAATGCGTGAGTGTATAGGGAATCGTGGTCGTTTACATCGCCGCCAAGCATATCAGTAAGGGCAAAATCATGAATGGCAGGTTTGGTGCCTTCTCGAATGACCTTTACCTTTTGGCTGCCTTTGACCAAATCCCAAGTGGAGTCTTGCCAAGGAATGCTTTTGCTGTCATACATCTTCACTTCACCGGTTTTCAGATTCTTGTATTGATAAGTTACCACCGAACTGTCCTTTACGGCATTTGGGGGCAACTTCATGGCATCCAATAGGTTGGTTCCAATCTTATAAGGACGCAAATCGACAACAGGCAAATGACGGATGCAATAAATGGAATAAGCGGCGGAAATTACAAAACCGGCAACGGTTATCATCATGCCGGGTTTCTCGGTAAACATAGGCTTTATCTTGTTTCGTTGCAGCAAGATAGCGCCAGTAAGGAAGAACAAGGCAACATCTTTTGAGAAGGAATTCCATGGTGTGAGGTGCATGAAATCGCCAAAGCATCCGCAGTCCTTTACCACATCGAACCAAGCAGAATAAAAGGTGAGGAATGAAAAGAAAACAATCAATAAAAAGAGCAGCCAGGAGAATAATTTCATTCTATATCCTACTATTACCACCACTCCCAAACCGATTTCGAAAACACAAATGGAGGTGGCAAGAAAAACAGAAATCTCCTTGAAGATGGGAGTATGGAATACGTCGAAGTATTCATCCAATTTATAAGAGAACCCAAGTGGGTCGTTCGCCTTTATCCATCCAGAAAAGATGAACAGGGGCCCAACAATGAAACGACAAATATTTGCAATGGTTTTCATGATATATTATTTTTTAATGGTATTTTCTTCTTCTAACTTTATCAAGGCAAAGATGGCATAATTGATCATGTCGTGATAATTTGCCGCAATGCCTTCCGATATCAATGTCTGGCGGCTGTTATCTTCTATCTGCTTTACTCTCAACAGTTTCATCAATATCAAATCCGTAAACGAACTGATTCTCATTTTCCTCCATGCCTCATCATAATCGTGATTCTTGTCCAGCATCAAAGATTTGGCACTTTGAATATGCTTTTCATATAATGCCTGGCATTCGCTTTCAGGTAGTTCGGTTCGCTTGTCTTCTTCCAATTCCAATTGTATCAAACCTATTACGGCATAGTTGACGATACCGATGAATTCATTCAATATGCCCTCATTTACCTTCTGCATTCCCTTCTCGTCGATGCTTCTGATTCTCTGTGCCTTAATGAATATCTGGTCGGTGATGGAACTAATTCTCAATATCCTCCAAGCAGTACCATAATCCTTAAGTTTCTTGAAGAATATATCTTTGCACGATGAAATGGCAGTATCGAATTGATTGGAAGTTAAATCTAGCATTGGAAATTTATTAGGAATGCAAAGTAACGTAAAAAGTATTAAAAATAAATGAAGAACCCTGATTCCCTATTCAACGAGGCTAAAACCATAAATTGCGGAGGCAAATTGATTTCATTATCTACACCTATAGTAATGGGTATCTTGAACATCACCCCTGATTCCTTTTATGACGGAGGTGCATACAAAAATGATAAAGATATCCTGAATAAAGCCGAACAAATGATTCTAGAAGGGGCAAGCATAATAGATATAGGGGCTTATTCCACAAGACCGAATGCTAAAGATATTTCCATAGTAGAAGAACAAGAGCGATTGATTCCAATAATTAAACTTATTAAGAATACCTTTTCTGACATCCCAATTTCTGTGGATACCTTTCGTTCTGTAATTGCGGAAATTGCGATTAATGAAGGGGCAGATATGATCAATGACATTTCAGGCGGAACCATGGATGAACACATGTTCGATATCATCACCAAATATAAAGTTCCTTATGTGATGATGCATATCCGAGGTACTCCTGCTACCATGCAGATCAATCCTACTTATGAAAATGTGATAAAGGAAGTGATGGATTTCTTCATTGAAAAGATTGCCATCCTAAAATCAAAAGGTGTAAACGACATCATCATCGATCCTGGTTTTGGTTTCGGAAAAACGCTTGAAAATAACTATCAATTACTTAACCACTTGTCCTTGTTTAGAATGCTGGATTGCCCAATTCTTTGTGGGTTATCAAGAAAATCAATGATCAACAAAGTTATTGACATAAAACCTGATGCAGCATTAAATGGAACCACGGTTCTTAATACAATTGCCTTACAAAACGGGGCTAATATCCTCCGGGTTCATGATGTAAAGGAGGCCATGGAGGCTATAAAATTGGTTCATTTCCATCAAAATATATAATTTCACAACCACAGAAACATAAAAATGGATTTATTTCACATCGGTTTTCTTAATATTCGGTTATTGGATTTAATAGACATCCTGCTTGTGGCATATCTATTATATCGGATGTATGCCTTATTGAAAGGAGGTGTAGCAATCAACATCATCATAGGAATTCTTCTCATTTATGCCTTGTATTGGTTATTTACAAATGTCATGCACATGCAGATGCTTAGCACTATCCTTGGGCAATTTATAGGAGTTGGTTTCATTGCGCTCATCATCGTTTTCCAACAGGAGGTGCGCAGGTTTCTGATACTTTTAGGTTCCAATACGTTTCCAGGAAAATCCGCATTTGGCAAACAATTCATCAGTTGGAACTGGAAGACTGAAAACATGAAAGATTTGACAATTTCCCCAGTCATTAATGCTTGTAAAAATCTATCCAAATCCCATACTGGTGGCATTATCGTAATTGCAAAAGCATCTGAATTGAAGTTTTATAGCAATACAGGAGATATACTTGATGCTGAAGTTTCGAAACGATTGATTGAAACCATTTTTTCCAAATCAAGTCCTTTGCATGATGGTGCCATCATAATATCCCAAAATAAAATAAAAGCTGCCAGATGCGTTCTTCCTATTTCGGAAAACCATGAATTACCGGCCCATTTGGGTATGCGTCATCGAGCAGCCATTGGCATTACCGAACAAACTGATGCCCTTGCTATTGTTGTTTCAGAGCAAAGCGGAGAGATTTCCTATTCTGTAAATGGCGATATAAATTTGAACATTACCGTTGAAGAATTAGAAAGAAAATTACAGGCGGAACTTAATTAATTATAAGTATTTCAACCGTGTTTATTTTGCTGCTTGCATCATTTGCATGGCCTTATCCATATACATCTTGCCGTTTACACTATCCCCAAGCATCTTATAGGTGAGACCGATATAATTAATAGCTTGAGGGTCGTTCGGGTCATATTCATTGGCCTTTTTGAAACATTCCATCGCTTTGGTGAATTCCTTCATATTGCCATATGTACTGCCCAAGTTTTTATACGCTTCTGAATATTGGGGATTCAACGCAATTGCCATTTGATATTCTTCGATGGCATCATTCATCCGCCCAATGTTTACCAATGCAAAGCCTTTTGCATTATGCGGTTCAGGATATTTAGGATTATAATAAATTGCTGAATCCAATATATTCAATGATTGCTGCAATTGCCCAGCCTTTTTATAAACCAAGCCCATGGCATTGTATATCCTTGCTTTGGCACTTGGGGCCAATTTCAAAATCACCTCATAATTCTTCAATGCATTCTGATAATCCGTCTTCTTTTCATACGCCATGGCAAGATTGAAATAAGCATCAGAATAGGTGTTTTGAATGTTAACCGCTTTGGTAAATTCTACTATCGCCATATCATTCAATTTGTTTTTTTCTTCTTGATTCTTCTCTTTTGGATATTTTGTGAACAGCAATGATGTGGCATAATTATAATGTGCTCTGGCACTTTTGCCAACCACATTGACATCATTACTGTACAAAGCAAAATCATCATGCCAAACCTGACTTCTTGAATAAGTCCGTATGGCAAATAACATCACGATAACCAAGGAAACGGTCAACACCATAGAATAGGTTTTGAAGAATTCGGATATTGTATTGAACTTGTTTTTAATGGATTCTGACTTGGTGATTTTTATTAGGATAAATGCCAAAGCAATGCAAAACCCGAAGGAAGGAATATACATGAATCGCTCTGCCATAGTAGATGCAATCAACAGAAAGATATTCGAAACCGGTGCCAGAGTCAACAGGAAAAACAGGATGCCGAAAGCCAATATGCTTCTCTTGGGAATCTTTATGAATGAATAAATGGCAATGCCACCAATGGCAGCTATGGTGAGCAATGCCAATGGGCTGCTGAAACTCAAAATGGTGGATTCGGCAAAAGAATAATCATAGGAAAGCTGATAAGGAAACAACAACAGATAAATATATTTTAGGATAAAGAACAAGGCCGTAACGCGTTGCTCAATAAAACTGTTGGTGCCTACCAAAACATTCTCTGTCAAGGCGGGTGCCAGCTTTAAAATGGTTGAATCTATTACCTGCGAACGGATAAAGAAAAACAATCCGGTTACAAGTATCAAAGCACCGGATATCATCATCATTTTCTTCAAGTCTGATTTGGTGAAAACAAAAATCATTAACGGCAAAACCAACAAAAAGGAGATGCCGCTTTCCTTTGATAATATCGAAAGAAAATAAAATATGGAACCGAATATAAGATTGACGATTACATTTTTTATTGCGAACTTCAAGAGAAAGATTCCAGACAAAACAGCGAATAGAAAGGTCAGAATTTCATCGCAGCTCTTGATGTTGTCCACCACTTCGGTATGGATGGGATGAGCTGCATAAAACATGGAACATATAAAAGGGAACAGCAATTTTAGATGGGAATATTCAGAGCCAAGATTCGAAAACAATTGAAACAGCAACATGAAAAGCAGGTAGCAGGTCAAGGCAAAGAGGAGTACATTCACAAAATGGGCAGCTGCAGGACTGTTTGGAAAAAACTGCCAAACAACTGCAAACAGGACCAGAGAAGTTGGCCTATATTCAGGTGTTCTGTTTCCATCGAAACCATAAAGCCTGTCCGTTTTCATCAGGGTGGAGATGCCTCCAAAACCCTTATGTACGAGCTTGTTTTCCTTGATGACCCCTACATCATCATAAGCAAAATCGAAGCCGATGCTTTGAGCATAAAGCATGAAAGCAAAGGCGGCAACAAGGAATGCCAAAGTGAATTTCAAGGCCTTGACCGACTTGGGGTTTGCCTTATTTTTTTGTGGTTGCGGTTTTTTCTTTACTAACTTAGTAGTCATATATCTTGTTTTGAAAGGCGAAAATTATAAAAAAGAAAATACAATGGCCCCACCCCGCAGCTTCCTCTCTAATCCTTCACCATTTTGCCCATAACAAGAATTGTTTTGTTATAAATCGAATAAATCAAGCATAATGCCGACTTGGGGAAATTTTATACAGGAAAAGGGAGTTTTTTAAGCTGAAAATAATTCGGTCAATGACACTAAAGTGGAGGATGTATCGACGACCGTGACAGATTTAGCTACATCCTTGGAGGATTTATCGACATCTTTGAAAGATTTAAAGACATCTTTGAGGGATTAGACGATATCCTTGAAAGATTGGACGACATCCTTGAAAGATTTAACGACATCCTTGAAGGATTAGACGACATTCTTGAGGGATTGGACGACATCCTTGAGAGATTTAGCAACATCTTTCAAGAATTTAGCGACATCTTTGAAAGATTAAGCTAAAACTTTGGAGAATTTATTTAAGTCAACTTATTTATCGATCATCAAATAAAAAGTCCTCTATTTGTTAAACCTTTTAATTTGTTGAACAACACAAAATTTCTAAAAAGTAAAGTTGATGATTTGACTCATGCCATTTTCAACTTTGGCATCAATAATAATAAGCAAAGGAGATGTTTATTTTTGTTGAGATTCATGGATGCGATTAGCCTTTTCCAAAAACGGTTTTGCCTTTACGGTATCGCCCATCAGGTTATAGGTCATGCCCATGAAAGCCACCGTTTGGGCGTCAGTAGAATCGAGATTGAACGCCTTTTCGAAATATCCCAATGCCTTTTCATATTGCTTGATGTTGCCATAAGTGCTGCCAAGATTCCGGTATGCTTCGGCATATTTCTTGTTTTGTTCGATGGCTTTTTCAAACTCCGGAATGGCCTCCTCGAAACGGTTCAGCCCTGCCAATGCATTGCCTCGGTTGTTATGGGCTTCAGAAAAATCATTCTCTATTTTCAAGGCCGAATCAAGGATGGCCAATGCTTCCTTAAACTGGCCTGTCTTGCCATAAACCAAGCCCAAATTGTTATACACTTTCGGGTTCGGTTTAGGATAAAGCTGCCGCGCCATTTCGTAATATTGAATGGCCTCCTTGTTCATTTCCTTGTCCATATAGCACAGTCCGAGATTGAGATAGGCATCCGGATATATCTTGAAAATATTTACTGCCTTGGTAAATTCCATGATGGCCTGATCAAGCAAAACTTTCTTCCTTTCCACATTCTTTTCATCGGGATATTTGTTCAATAATATGGCACTTCCCCAGTTGTAATGCGACCGTGCCGAGTTATCGGCAGTTTCCACATCAGCACCAAAGAGGGCAATGTTGTCTTTCCAATCCTTGCTTCGGGAATAGGTCTTGATGGAATATAATCCCACGATGATAAAGACAAAAACAAAGATGGTGGTGTTGACAGAAAAGAATTGTCCAATGGTATTGAACCTGCTTTTTATGGCTTCCGTTTTAGTTATTTTGATGAGCAGCAGCGTTACCAGAATGCAAAACCCAAGCGATGGAGCATACATGAACCTTTCGGCCATGGTAGAGCCTATGATGACAAAAACATTGGATACCGGAGCGAGCAAAAGCAAATAAAACAAGATGGCAAATGCAATGACACTTTTCTTGCGGATATTAATGATGGCATAGATTCCTAATGCAAAATTGAATGCAATGCCAATCAAGGCTGGGAGATCGCTTAGGGTCTGAATCTTAATCTGTGAAAAGGAATAATCGTAGGATAATGGATGTGGCATTATCAAAATCAAAACATAGCGCAACATGATGTAAAATGCGGTAGCTTCTCTGGATATCCAGGATTTGGCATCCATCAAAGTATTGTCAATCGGGAGTAAAGTTCGGCTGGTGGTCACCGAATCGAGAATCTGCAGTCTGATGAAAATATAAATGGCCGCAACTCCAAGAAGAGTTCCAAATACCAACATGATTTTCTTTAAATCTGTTTTCGTAAAGACATAAACCAACAATGGAATGATGATTAAATAAGAGGTTCCGGATTCCTTCGACAACAAGGAAAGGAAGAAACATACGAGAGCCACCACCAAATACACGATTGAATTCTTGGAAACATATTTCAACACCGATGATATTGTCAATAAGGCGAATAGGAAACAGAGAATCTCGTCCCTTGATTTGATGCTGTCTACCACTTCGGTATGGATGGGATGGGCTACATATAACAGCCCGCAGATAAAGGGAAAGAGCAGATTTTGATTTTCGAACAACTTGCATAACAATTGAAACAGCAACCAACAAGACAGGGCATATAAAAGGATGTTTATAAGATGGCTGACGTGTGGATTATCATCAAATATCTGATACTCTATGGCAAACATGACCAAGGAAGTAGGACGATAGGCAGCATCATGCGAATCGTTGAAACCATACCAATATCCATTCTTGATAATGGTGGGAATGGCACTTATCCCCTTGCGTGTAACCTTATTTTCACGGATTACCGTACCATCGTCAAGGGTATAGGAAAACGAAATGCTTTGAGCATATAATACGAAGGCAAACGCAGCAATTATAAGCCCCAGCCATATCTTCAATCGCCTTAAAGATTCAGGATCGGCAATGATTTCCGGCTTTCTTAAAACTGATTTGGAGGCAGGTTTTGCTTTGGTGGTTTGGGTATGATTTGATTTATTGGTGGTGGCCATATTTTTTATATTCGTTACGATAATAAGGGTGCAAACTTAGTTTTTGTATTGGTTTATTTTGGTCAAAAGTATAATTTTGGTTAGAGATTGCAAATTTATTGAACTTTTTCACATCTCATCTCCAAACAAATGTGCAATTTTACATCCAAATTAAACAACAATAAAATTATGGCATTATTATTTATCGGGATATTAATCGTAGCTTTCGGTTATATCGCAAGCAAATCAAATGAAGCAATTTACAAATACGCAGGACAAATAAAACTATTGGGGCTTCTTGTCATCGCTGTGGGATTGGGGTTATCCTGCATCAAACAAATTGGCGTAGGAGAGGTAGGCGTTCAATCCTTGTTCGGTAAAGTGAACAATACCGTCCTTACAAGCGGTCTGAATTTTGTCAATCCACTGGTACAAGTTACTGTTTTTGACATCAAGACGCAGAATTACACCATGTCGTCGGTGCATGATGAAGGCGACAAGGCTGGTGATGATGCCATCAGGGTACTTACTGCCGATGGCTTGGAGGTAATCATTGACCTAACCGTTCTATATCGAGTGCTTCCGACTGAAGCGCCGAATATTTTGAAGGAAATAGGATCGGATTACAAGAATGTGATTGTAAGACCTATTACGAGAACCAAAATCCGTGACAACTCCGTTTATTACGATGCTGTATCCTTGTATTCAACAAAACGGGATACTTTTCAATACCGAATTTTCAAGGATATTTCGGAGAACTTCTCTAAAAGAGGGTTGGTGTTGGAGCAATTATTGGTTCGAAACATAAATCTTCCTGCCTCAGTTAAAACAACCATCGAATCAAAAATAAATGCAGAGCAGGAAGCCCAAAAGATGGAATTCGTGTTGCAAAAGGAAAAACAGGAAGCAGAACGAAAAAGGGTTGAAGCTACTGGTATCGCCGATTATCAGAAGATATTAAGCACCGGACTTAGCGACAAACAATTGCAATACGAATCGATAAAGGCTCAAAAGGAAATTGCCCTTTCTCCAAATGCCAAGGTGATCATCATGGGTGGAAAAAACAACCCGATTATCATCGGGGATAAATAATCTAGAAGGCAAAATACCGTATAAAACAAAGAACCTCTTTGTGTCAATAATCCTGACAACAAGAGGTTCTTTCGATTTATAATCGTTTCTATTTATCCTTTAATACAACCTTTCGTTCGCCTGAATCATTGAAGATGCCGGAGATGAGTTTGCCATCCTTATCAAGAAGTTCGAGTTTGATTTTATTATTGCCCAATGGCAAACCTTCAATTACATACGGAACCCATTTTGTTAGCATGAATTCATTGCCGTTGATGGTGGCGCGAACCTTGTTTCCGGTAGGAGAGATGGTAGTGTTTACCAAATAGAAATCCAATAAAACCTTTTTGGTGTCTTCGCCAACATATTCACCTTTTGGTCGGGAATAAAACAGATAAGGGGCATTCAAATCGTAATCCTTGAGGGTATCAGATTTGCTGCCGGTAGTCAATTGCGTTAAGATATAGGCATCCTTGTTTTTGATGCTTTCGTGATAGGAGCGCGAAAGAAAGCACAGCAACAGGTGCTTGCCGTTAGGCACCAATTCCTTGAAAACAGAATCGTAATAGGCCACATAAGGTGCATTGTCGAGAATATAATGGATATGCTGACCTTTCTTTGAGTTGGCACAATGCATCTTGTCGAAACCATCGGTGAGTTTGCCGAGGGTGTAGTTTTCAACCGAAAAATGGAAGGTATTGGGTCCCGATTTCAAGATGGTGTCAGCTTTGGGTGTTAGGAGATGGAGCTTTGCATCCGGAAATTCGGGCGAATTCGGTGCCTCGGTCAGTTTTATCCCATTTACCTCTTCGGCGTATGGTTTTGGCGCTGCCGAAGCGTTGGCAGTAGAATCTTTGGTTTTGTTTTCATCATTCGTTTTCTTGTTTCCGCCACAAGAAAACACACTTATGGCAACAGCGATAAGGGCAAGGGTTTTAAGATAATTTTTCATTGATATTTTTTAATTGTTAAGTATGCAAAAATAGGTAAATCTTATAAACAATTGGATTAAGGCCGATTATAAGGAGCCTATGGCATCTTCTCGTATCATGGCCAGTCCCGCTATCCGCTGTAGCCGCTGCATCCCCATTGCCGATACAAAGCAGCGGGCTGCCGCTACTATCGGGGCTATGCTTTGACGGCAGGTTGCTTCGAAAGGACTTTTTATAAGTAACG
>CAIWCG010000173.1 GCA_903911135.1 uncultured Bacteroidota bacterium | reverse complement strand
CACCATGATACGAGAAGAAACCATAGGCTTCAAAAAATCCAATTGATCAAGAATAATCGAAATATCGACCTGAAAGAAACCGTTCTCTCCCGCTTTCAATAATATGATGTAATTTTACTGCGTTGAATTATTTATAGCATCCTATTCTTTTAAAGTAAAAAATCATGACCAAGACTCTTAAATTCCTTCTTATATCCCTCCTGTTTTCTGCCAGCATGGCCAATGCTCAAGTAAAAATAACGAGTTTCAGCAAAGACCCTACCCTGTTCATCAATGAGATGCAGCTATTTTTTGAGGAGACCAACAAATTGGAGGCTGCCAGCATCATGAATGAGTTCAAGGCTATCTGGAAACCGACCAAAATGACTCCCAAAGAGGAAGAAAAGTTCTATAAACTGGCCAATGAGACCTTGCTGGCAAGAATGAAGGATGGCGACAGTTTGAGTTTTGAATATACCCCAAACAGCAGCCGCCTGACTGACAAACAGATAGAGATAGTCATCAAGAACTGCAACACCATGCTGAAGAAAAGGATGAAGGCTTTTCCTGATTTCCGCAACTATGTTTATGCGTTGATAAGTTTTGTGCAGAGCCATCAGGATGATGCCAGTTTCAATGGTTGGCAAACATCATTGGACAAACTTCTGCAAGGTGCAAACCGATATTTTGCCACCTATATAAACATCTGCAATGGCTTGTTTTTCAGAAACACGCTTTATTCTTCTGCCTCTACCCGTTGGGTTTCGAGCAACAATAAATATACTTTCGATTTTGATTCCATACCGAAGATCATCTTTGGCAGCATAGACCTTAAGGACTTTGCCAAAGGCGACAGTTCCATCATCTATCATACCCAAGGCGTTTATTATCCCACCAATGAAACCTTTTATGGCCATGGCGGAACGGTGAATTGGAAACGGGCAGGCATCAGTCCTGATACCGTTTATGCTGAATTGAGGGACTATACCATCAAAGTAAATGGTGACCAATACTCTGCCGATTCGGTAACATTTTATGATAAGGTTTACTTTCAAAAACCATTGATAGGTCATTTTATGGATAAGATTCAGGCAGCCATAACACCACAGAATGCCACTTATCCACGCTTCGAATCGTACAACAAGCGAATTGAAATCAAACAGATTCTAAAGGACATCGATTATGTGGGCGGCTTTTCTATCAATGGCCCAAAGATGCTTGGAGCAGGCTCATCAGGGCAGGCAGCCAATATCATCGTTTACTATAAAAACAAACCTACCTTGATAGCCCGTTCACAGAATTTCACCATCAGGCCTGAAAAGATTACCTCCTCCAATGCTGCTGTTTCTTTGTATTACGAAAAGGATTCCATCTACCATCCAGGCTTGGAATTCAAGTTCATCACCAAAGACAGAGAATTGGCTTTGATTAGAAATGACGAAGGTGCTTCAAAGGCTCCTTATTACGACTCGTATCATAAGCTCGATATGTATTTCGATGCATTCTATTGGAAGATAGACGACCCATTGATACAGATAAAAATGATTTCAGCCAGTGGACAGAGCAGTGCCAGTTTTGAGTCGAATAACTTTTATCGCGATTATCGATTTAGGAATGTTCAAGGCGTATCGGAAACACACCCATTCTATACTCTTAAACATTTCTCTGAAAAAATGAATAGCAAGGAGTTTCTTGCGGTAGATTTGGCGCATTACATGCATTTCAGCCTGGATAATCTCAAACCATTCCTTTACTCCTTGGCAGTTCAAGGCTACCTCACTTATGATGGCGGATCCGATGTGGTAGTTTTAAAAGACAGGATGTTTTATTATATCAATGCGAGAGAAGGAAAGTCGGATTATGATGTGCTTCAATTTGAATCTACCATACTTGGCAAACCTAATGCTAAGCTAAGCCTGTTGGATTTCTCTTTGGATTTGAATGGTGTAAAACGGGTCTATCTTAGTGACTCTCAAAATGTATATATCTACCCAAAAGATCAGGAATTGAAGGTGTTGAAAAACCGTGACTTCAAATTTGCAGGTCTTGTCAAGGCAGGAAGATTTGATTTTTATGGTAAGGAATTTACTTTCGTTTATGATGATTTCAAGATTGAACTTAAAAATGTTGACTCCTTGCGATTGAAAGTCCCCGGAGACAAACCTGATGCCAATGGAAAAATACCTGATGTTCAAGTGAAGAGTGTCTTGCAGAATATTACAGGGGACTTAATGATTGACAATCCAGCAAACAAGTCAGGTGTAAAAGACTTCCCTGAATATCCAATCTTCAACAGCAAAAAGGATTCTTACGTTTTCTATGACAGAAGTGAAGTGCAGAAGGGTGTTTATCATCGAGACAATTTCTATTTCCATCTAATACCCTTTACCATCGATAGCCTAGATAACTTCAGTAAGGAAGGTCTTAAATTCTTGGGCACATTTGTCTCTGCCAATATCTTCCCCGATTTCAAGGATACACTTAAACTTCAGCCTGATTTTTCTCTTGGTTTTGTCCGAGCCACTCCTGTTGGGGGCTTTCCTGTCTATGGTGCCAAAGCAACTTATCACAATGAAATCAAGCTTAGCCATGAGGGACTTCGAGGAGACGGAGAACTTGATTATCTTACTTCCATAGCCAAATCAAAAGATTTCATCTTCTTCCCAGATTCTACCAACACCACGGCATTCGAATGGATAGTAAAGAAGGAATTATATCATGGAGTAGAATTTCCCGAGGTGAGAGCAACAAATATTTACATACATTATATGCCTTATCTGGATGCTGAATATGTTTATGCCAGAGGGACTGCAATTGATATGTATGAAGGTTTTTCAAAATTCATGGGTAATTACATCAATACTCCCAATGGTTTGACAGGTAGTGGCTTAATGGCTTTCTCTCATGCCGAATTGGAGTCGGAGTTATTCCACTTCAATCAAAACTCTGTACATTGCGATACTTCTGATTTCAGAATCCATTCTGATGATTCTACTACTTATGCTTATGATTCAAAGAATGTACAAGCTGATGTTGATTTCATTAAAAAATTCGGTGAATTCAAATCCAATTCCGGTACACAGGCACAGAAATTCCCGCTTAACCAATATATATGTTATATAGACAAGTTCAAATGGTTCATGGATAAGCAAACGATGGAGTTCAGTTCTAGTGGAAAAACTACTGTAAATGATACCACCAACTTGGAATTGGCCGGCTCCGAATTCGTTTCAACCAATCCAAATCAGGATTCCCTACGTTTTAGGGCTCCTACGGCAGAATACAGCTTAAAGGATTATGTCATTCATGCTCATGATGTAGTAAATATCAAGGTCGCGGATGCTGCAATAACTCCAGATAGTGGTAGCGTTACGGTAAGAAGAAAGGCCGCGATGGATCCTTTCAAGAATGCGAAAATCGTTGCCAATGTGGTAACCAAATATCACAACATATATAAGGCGGATTTGGCAATTACAAGCCGTAAATTCTATTCCGGTAGTGGCGATTATGATTATGTGGATGTCACCAAGTCGAAACAAACCATTCATCTCGATAAGATTGCTGTTGACACAACCGGACAAACCTATGGATCAGGTTCCATTACTGACACCAGTTTTACTTTAGGCCCTCCATTTCAATATAAAGGCGATTGCAAGCTTGCAGCTAGTAATGAAAACCTATATTTCAATGGCTACGGCAAACTGAAATTCTTGAATTGCGAACCTATCACTCCCACATGGTTTAAATTCAAGGGCAACATAAACCCAACTACCATTGCCATCCCTGTTGAAAAGGATATGATTGATGAGGAAGGACATAAACTTACATCGGGCATCATCCATACCAAAGATTCTACCGTTGTTTATCCTGCTTTCCTTTCGCCTAAAGAGCGTGGAAACGACCATGAAGTGGTTACTGCTTCTGGCTTCTTGGTTTATGACAAGGAAAGTAAGGAGTATCGAATATCCAATCTTGAGAAACTCCAAAACGTCGGATTACCTGGAAACTATTTGAGCTTAAGTACCAAAACTTGTATACTTTATGGAGAAGGTTCCATTCGTTTAGGTGCTGAATTGGGACAAGTCGAAATGAAAACAACAGGAACTGTTTCATATAACCTAAACAATAAAGCACTAAACATGGATTTATTGCTACTAGTAGATTTCTTTTTCAATGAGGATTGCATGAAACAGATATTCGAACAGATTTCGGCAACTCCTTCCCTATCGCCCTCTACCGATAGCCGTAAGGGATTCGACCAAGGATTGTCTGAAATGATTGGTAAGGATAAAGCCGGAAAGCTCATTTCCGATATGGCTCTGTATGGCTCCTATAAAAAGTTCCCTCCTGAATTGAATAAATCAATGTTCTTCACTGAAGTGAACATGACCTACCGCCCAGAATATCGTGCATTCAGAAGTGTCGGTTACAATTCATTGGGAAACATCTATAAGAACCAAATAAACAAGCAGATGAAATCAACTGTCGAAGTGGTAAAGAAACGTAGTGGGGATATCCTCAATATCTATTTCGAAATCGATCAGGCTAACTGGTATTTCTTCAGTTATCAACGCGGAATAATGCAAGCAATTTCATCGAACGAGCCATTCAACAAAATCATTAGGGAGATGAAACCTGATAAGAGAATTCTTAAACCTACCGGTGAAAACAAGGCTCCATATCAATTCATGCTTTCCACCGAAAGGGCAAAAAACAACTTTCTAAAAAAGGCTGGTGACGACAGCGAAGATGACAGCAAGGAACAAAAAGATCAAAAGGAACAAAAGGATTCGGATAAATAACAAATAGAAAATACCCAAATGATTATTAGAAAGGTTAGTATTTCACTTTGGATTTACTAACAATACGCAACATAAAAATGAAAAATGTATTCCGAGGCTAAGACGACTTTTAAATTTATTTCAAGGCAACGGTACATTTAAAATAAAGCCGACACCAAAGACATTTTCAATACTTATTTCGGGATCTTCTTTTAGGTATTTACGTATCTTGGTTATAAATACATCGAGACTTCGGCCAAGAAAATAATCGTTTTCTCCCAAAATATCCTTTAAAACTTGTTCGCGCTTGACTAACTTGTTCCGGTGGTTGTATAAATACTGCAGAATCTCACTCTCTTTTTCAGTCATACGTTTCGATTTATTATCTAATGTCAAAGATTGATTGCTGTAGTCAAATCTATATGTCCCAATGGAAACAATTTCAATGGTTCCATCATCAATTACTGGTAACCTACGAATAACGGCTTTTATTTTACAAAGCAATTCCTCTTCATCAAATGGTTTGGTAATATAATCATCAGCGCCCAAACCATAACCTTTCAACTTATCCTCTTTTAATGACTTTGCAGTGATGAACAGAATAGGTATTTTGTTGTCTTGCAGCCTTATCGCTTTTGCCAAAGAAAAACCGTCCATCTTAGGCATCATCACATCCAATAAACATAAATCGAATTGATTGTTATGATATGTTTTTAATGCCTGTTCTCCGTCCTTGCAAAGCTTAATGTAATATCCTTCCGAATCAAGGTAATCAACAAGTAATATCCCTAAATTCAAGTCATCTTCGGCAAGCAATATTTTGAATCTTTCTTCAGCCATTTGGCATTGTAATTTTAAATGTTGTTCCATCCTCTTTTTCGCTCTTCAACTCAATGGTTCCTCCATGCAATTCTATAATCTTCTTAATGTATGCCAACCCAAGTCCAAATCCTTTCACATCATGTATATCGCCGGTAGGAACGCGGAAATATTTGTCGAAAACCTTTTGTTGATATTCTTTCTCTATTCCAATGCCCTTGTCTGAAACTTCTATGACTAAATCGTTGTCAACATTGGCTGTCTTTATGGATATCAAAACCTTGCCGTTTGAATATTTAATGGCATTGTCAATCAGGTTGCACATCGCATTTGTTAGATGTGTCTTGTCCCCAAATATTGCATACCTTTCAGCATCAAGATTTAATTTTACCATCCCATGTTTGCTCTCGATTTGAATACTCATGCATTTCAAGGTTTCTTGGATCAACTCATGAAAATCCAATGCTTCATTTCGCAACGGAATCTCCCCTTTTTCTAATGCTGTCATGCTTAGCGCTTGTTCTATTTGCAATCTTAATTTCTCATTCTCATCAAGTATAATTTCTATATAATTCCTGATTTTATCGTCCTCCCTTATTACCGAATCCTTTTGAATCATCTTTCCTGCCAAGGCAATGTTTGTAAGTGGTGTCTTGAATTCATGAGCCATGTTATTCAAAAAGTCAGTGGTATGTTCCGATATTCGTTTCTCTCTCATAAATGACAGAAACGTTCGCCAAAACATGATCAATACAACCAAAATCAAGATGACCGAAGTGATGAACAGCATGCCCATTTCAGCCATTATGTATTGTTTTTTTTCAGGGAAGATAAGCTTCAGCTCAACCCCATCAGTGTCACCATCATCATTCAATGGCTTGTAAAAACTATAGTTTGCAAATCCATTTTCATTGTACATTGTCGCACTCCTGAATTTTGTTACTACAAAGGTATAATCTATATGAAAGTTATAAAATTTCATGTAGTGGTTAAACAGTGAATCAATCTTTTTCACTTCGTTTCTTCCCAAATTGGTAGTCGAACCTGAGGCTCCATTCTTATCAACGCATGCCCCTATTTTCCTGCATGTCTCCTTGTCATTTCTCAAATCCTCAGTAGTTCTCGATAAAACCATGTTGGCCTTTTCATTGAACATTTCTTCCTTCATTTTTGCTGTCTGCATGATCCAATTCACCTGTATTATCAATACAATAAGCAATGCAACGGAAGAAATTGCAATAAACAAATAGGTTCGGTTCAATTTCATATCAGCCGACAAAAGTAGCCATTATCATTGTCATAAAAACAACAATAACAAGTCGTTAACAACCAAATAACTACTCACTAACAACAAAACATGATAATTAGGACTAATTTTGCAGCATCAATTTAATGTATTGCAACATGAAAAAATTAACGGCTTTATCGAATGCATGGTTTTTAATGATCATGATCCTGATGTTTATCGGCAGCGGTTTTACGGCAAAAGGCCAATCCTACAACAACTGGAATTGCCCCGATGCCAAGAAGCTATTCCCTCCCATTAACATCAAGTTATGGGCCAATACCCCTGCTGTTTATGGCAGACTCCCAACATACCAGGAATCACAAAATGGCACCTCCCTCATGTATTTTGGCAATCATGGTATGACGGATGCAAGACCCTACGATATGACTTTGCCTAGGTTGGCATCTTTCCATAATCAATATACAAAAACCATTGATACTGTAGTGGTAATCCAAGTTGTGAAAACTGCTCACGATACCATTGCTGGATTCAGATATTTGACTGGCGGCAACGGAACCCATGATTTTAGAGACTTTCATTTCTTTTCCGACGAGGAAGTCAAAGAAACGGTAGGATACTAAAAATCCTGATAACAATAAACACCATAATCCTCGAAATAAAATGATCAATAAATATTAAAAACATGAAAAATAAACTCTTCACCTTGCTACTGATCCTTATGTTCGGAACTGCATTTTCACAAGATTCAAATTACGAATACAACGGACGGTTGACTCCAACGATAAAGAAAGAAATGCTCCGTGAATACGATTACATCACCGACATCATGCCCGATTTCAGCCGCTATTTTGCATTGCGATATGATGAAAGCGAACTCTTCAACGAGCAGATGAAATGGGCCAGTTACCCCTTTAACAGCATGAACGCAACACAGAAGAACTACACTAGAATAATCGACTTCGTTTCCATAGAACTTTCCGCAAAATGCCAGGGGAAAACCAGAATCGCTGAAAGCACTACCGAAAGGCTATCCATGGAACAGAAAAACCTTCTAAACACTGCTGATCTAGGCTCTGATATCAGCATTAAGATCAAATTCAAATATAAATACCTCTCCAAAGTCAGTCTAAAGGGCGGTAATGCAGTCAGGGAAGGCAAATACGGCATCACCATAGTTCCCGATACCGAAGCCGAATATCCCGGTGGAAACACGCAGTTTTCAGCCTATCTTAGAGAAAACATCATCAATAAAATCCCATCCGGTGCAGCGAGAGACAGAATCCTCGATGCCATCGTGAAATTCACTATCAACGAAGACGGGCAAATTACTGGCCTTTCCATTACCAAATCATCTACCGACAAGAACACCGACCAGTTGATCATAATAGCCCTTAACACCATGCCAAAATGGAAACCCGCCCTCAAATCAAAAGGCCAAAAAGTAAAAGAGGAATTTAATGTTGCGTTCAGTGGCCGACAGGGCTGTTAAGCAATTTTCATTTCGTTTTTTTCTTAATATTTTTTTACCATCTTTTGTTTATCGAAT
This sequence comes from uncultured Bacteroidota bacterium, assembly GCA_903911135.1. Lineage (GTDB taxonomy): Bacteria > Bacteroidota > Bacteroidia > AKYH767-A > JABDAW01 > JABDAW01. Next base: position 10,364 of record CAIWCG010000173.1, on the reverse strand, counting down.
GGATAACTTCCATTCCGAATTGGTGAAAGATTGCTGATAATTCACAGACCTAGCAATTGATAATAAAAATAGAAAGCCTACACGTTTGTAGGCTTTCCACCAATTTAAACAATTTCATCATGAAATGTTTCTGCAAATATAATCATGTTTTCATACAAAAAGCAAAATCCATTACAGGCCAAAAACGAGTAAGCCCTCCACAAATGAGGGCTTCCATGTTAGATTAAAACCTAAGGACACGAGTTACAAGGAAAAAATATTTGCAAATTAACAATGATCCTATGGTTTTTTCATGTTAAACAGATTAAGCCTTCTGTCAAAATCAAGTTTAGTCATGGGGGCAAGGCTTAAGTTCTCGGTGCTTTGTTCTGAGATTACCAAGTCCTTGAAAACACAATAAACCTTATCGCCCACCATTTTAAATGCGATGATGGTTGCCTCTTCGCCAATGGGAACATTATAAAAAGTATAATTAACCCCTTGGTTCCTGTTGCCATAGTCCATCAAAGAGTTATATTTTTTGAAGCCCAGGCAAATAGCCAGATCGGTGGTGTCATTGACATTGACATAGAGGCCAGTTTTTTGAGGGAACTTAAAAAACTTATCGCAATTGATCCAACCAAACTGACCGCCTTTAAAAGTTACTTCATTCAGTTTATTAATATTTGTCGAAGAGTTATTTTCGGGAACCGTTTGAACCGATTTAGGAACATAAGGTATCCAATTGAGCTTTCCATCAGATAAATCGCCAATAAAAACATCCATGCTGTCCTTCCTTAATCCGGCAAACTGAACGGTCATGGTAGCTGCTGCATCGAAGTGAACCTGAACCTTGTTGCCATCGGATGGATTGATGTAAAACATGCCAGCCGACTCTAACAATTGCCTGTCGGAGGTGGTAGCCAACTTGTTTTTGATCATATCCGAGCGTTTATAAAACTCGGCCATCTCCAATTCAAGAGCCCCGGTATAAACACTGCCATCGGACAGTTTAAAGGCGTTTTTAGGTATGGTTATCTTGGTTCCTTCGCGGAGTTTAAAAGTATTGTCGCGGATGGCTTGAATGGTATGAAACTGCGACTTGTGTCCAAAGTGTGGATTGCCAAGAATGATTACCCCGTTAAATGCTACCTCCACTCTTCGGTTCAATTTCTTTTGAGTGTCGGCAGTATCCGATGCAGAAGGAGTGTTCATCGTTTTGCCGAAGTATTTTACTTCCAGCTTTTCCTTCGCTACGCCCTTAGACAGGAGATAATCGCCTACTGCATCAGCGCGTTTTTTCGAGAGCGAGTTATTGTATTCATCGCCACCATCTTCATCGGTATAGCCCGAAACGGTAGCTGTTTGCAAGCCGCTCAACAAGATGCTTTTTGCGACGATATCCAATCGTTTCTTCACGCTGTCAACCAGCTTGAAGGCATCATGTTCGAAATAAATGTTTTCTTTTGTTTGGGTTTGGGCGATGGTGTTACTGGTAAGAAAAACAGTGATGGTGATACTGAAAATCCAGACTAAATGTTTCATGTTTATAATTGTAATATTCAGGTTGCAAATTTATAAACAATTTGGTAATATTTATAAAGAGACGTATTAACTTATCTTTAAATTTTAAATGTGTAAACACCCTTACATAATGGCTTTTCCTTGCCATCCAATAAGGAAGTATTACTGATGACACCCTTGCACCCTATAAAAATAGAAAGCCTACTCGTTTGTAGGCTTTCCATCTAAATAAAACATTTTTCTCATGAAATGTATGTGCAAATATAATCATCTTTTCATACAAAAAAAACAAAATCCATTATAGACCACAAACAAGGTGCCCCAAAATATGAGGGGCCACCTTGCTTGATTCATAACCTAAGGACATGAGTCACAAAAGTAAATAATGATTTATAACCTCTAAATTTGATTATTACTGCAACAATAGAGTAGCTTAAACATAATGTCAGCATGACTGCCCACGTCTATTGGGAAAGTCAAATTAGAAATCCGCAATGAGTATGCATTGAATTGCAAATCCCTCGAAGCGATGCACGTCAGGAACATCCTGCAAGTCGAGGAAATAATAGACCTCTTTCATAGTTCATACAAAATATCGTGGCTAAAGCCCTATTTGTTGGGCCTTTGATTCCCCCCCCGATTAATCGGGTAGGGTATTAATGTAAATAGTGTATTGGATTTAGCCAAATCAGGCATTTTGAAGGATTTTTGTAATTAATTATGAAAGAAGTCTAATAACTCCAACATAGTATTTGATTTTCAACGGAGTAAATTGGAGCTAAAAAGAAGGTTTTTCTCAAGAAAGGATGGACGACTAAGAACTTTAAATCTTTAAGGTGTTATGTTCATTTATTTCTTGAGTTGCTTAATGCCTTTTTTGATGGTGTCAATCAAAAAATCGACCTCTTCAAAGGTATTATAAAAAGCAACGGATGGACGGACAGAACTGGTAAGCCCAAAGTAAGCCAGGGTAGGTTGTGCGCAATGATGACCCGAACGAACGGCAATGCCTTCTGAATCGAGATATTTGCCCATATCTTCATTCGAAATACCATCAATAACAAAACTCATGACGCTGACTTTTGTAGGTGAGGTACCGATTAGTTTCAGGTCCGGAATCATGGTGAGTTGCTGCATTCCGTAATTCAACAATTCCTTTTCGTAATGGCCTGCGGCATCAAAACCGATTCCTTGAATGTAATCGATGGCAGCGCCCAAGCCAATGGCATCGGCAATGTTTCCGGTACCGGCTTCAAATTTATAGGGAGGCGGCTGGTAGGTGGTATGTTCGAAAGTTACTTTGTCAATCATGTTTCCACCACCTTGGTAGGGCGGAATGGTATCCCAATGTTTGGTTTTTCCATAGACTACACCAATGCCAGTAGGGCCGAATAATTTGTGTCCTGAAAAGACATAAAAATCACAATCGATATCCTGAACATTGGGGCGGAAGTGAGGTACCGATTGAGCACCGTCAATCACCACAATGGAGCTGTTGGCATGGGCTAATTTCACCATTTCCTTAATTGGATTGACCGTACCAAGAACATTGGATACATGGTCAACCGCCACAATCTTTACACGAGGATTCAGCAAAGCTTTATAGGCTTCCAAATCCAATTCGCCAATATCATTAAAAGGAATAACCCTAAGATGTGCGCCCTTTTCTTTAGCTAGCATTTGCCAAGGAACGATGTTGGCATGGTGGGAGGAAGCGGAAAGCACAATTTCGTCTCCATGGCCGATGTTCAATTGACCGAAAGTCCTTGCAATAAGATTGATGGCTTCGGTAGTACCCCTCACATAAACGATTTCATTCGAAGATCCGGCACTCATAAACTGCTGAATCTTTTGGCGTGCTTGCTCATAGGCATCGGTAGCTCGAGCTGCCATTTCGTGTGCACCACGATGAACATTGGAATTATAGTTTCTGTAATAGTCGCTTATCTTATCAATAACATGATTCGGTTTCTGGGTAGTGGCAGCATTATCTAACCAAACCAAAGGCTTGTTGCCATGGACTTTTTGTTGAAGGATAGGGAAATCCTTTCTTATCAACTCAACATTAAAGCTATGCGCTTTAGGCGATTTGTTTTCCTTTAGGGCACTTGGCTGGTCGTTTTGAAGGAAGTAAAAGTTGCCGCCTTTCAAAGCTTTAATTGCCAACTCTTCTCCCAAGCATTTTTCAGGAACTTTCAGCTGGCCTTTAATGGATGGATCCAAAGGCATTTGCTTAATAGCTTCTCCCAACATACCTCGCATCATGGCAGCCATATTATGAATCATATCTTCATAATTGTCGGCACTTAAATTATTACCAGAAATGGATCCTGATGAGGTATTCAAATCATTGATTGGAATTCCTAATGGATGGGTATTATCCATACTTTTATCTTTTTACTTTAAAAAATAAAACGTTCCAATGCTAAATGAATCGCGAAGAGAAGAATTCATTGGCTGATTGATGGTGCAGGGTTCCGTTAACACTTTTTGTTCAGGCATATGCCTTTTTGTTTTTCCTGAAACATTGGAATCAGGATTATTAAAAGAAGGCATTTGAACAGGGATGCCAGTCGGTACACCAGTAAATGGCATTCCGGAAACACCTGAAGGAACAGCATTAGCTACAGAACTCATTGTGCCATTTTCAGGCATGGGTGGGATTTTGCCAGAACTATTTTGGAGCTGATCAGAATTGGGCATTCCTGAGGGAAATGAATTTGAAGCTAAGTTGTGAGATTGCATTATCATTTCCATAATCTTTGGCATATATTTATCTATTTCACCAGAATTAGCAAAATCACCAGCATCCTTACTATAAACCTCTCTATTACTTTCAGCAGAAGAATAGTAATTTGCAAAATTATTTATAGTACCATCCATAACTTACAATTTTATATTCATCACACCAAGTGCTTCTTCGGTATGAACAGCGACAGAATGATAAAGAGAAATCATATAATTTGCAAGATTCGTATCATCAATTCCGTTTAAACGCATGGAAATTCCCGGCATTATCTCATTTTTAACAGTCTTTGGCATAAGCCCAACCACACCTTGATTTTCAGCACCTACACGTAACAATAGGATATTTGTATTGCCTTTGTCGTCAATATGCACTTTGTTTGACGGTACTATAGGTATGCCTCTCCATGTTTGAAAAGGTGAACCCAACATTTCTACAGCTCCTATGCAAACTCCTCTTTTAGTACATTCCTGACCAAAGCGGGCGATTGTTTTCGGATTTGCCACGAAGAAAGCAGGGCGATTCCAGACTAATGAAATTAGATTGTCAAAGTCATTTGGTGTAGGAGGACCTGTTTCTGAATCAATTTTCATTCCATCAGCAACTGAATTTAATAAACCAAAAGTTGGACTATTAATTACTTGGTCTTCCTGAAGTTCTTTCATAACTTGAATCACTGTGGTTGCTTGCAAATAAACCTGCTCATAAGGATCATTGTACAAGTCCATTACCCTGGTATGTATTCTTAAAGCTGCATCTATTGGTGATAGCGTATATTCCTGTGGAATTTCCTCCAATCCAACCATTGCATCTGGAATGATAACTCCTTCATCATGGCCTGCCATGACATTCGGGTCAGATTCGACCCTGTTAACCCTATAGGTTGCTGCGTTAAGTTGTATATAAGGTAATAAACTTAGAAGCCAACGAGGGGTAATTCCTCTCCATTGGGGTGGTGTTTTTGTGGTGGTCGAAACCAACCTAGCTAAATCACTTGATAATGCCATAATTTTTTAATGTTTTTAATTTTGTTGTTGTGTATATCGGGGGCAAACATAAACAATTTTTTTATATCACAATGGATTTCTAAAATATTTTTCAGTCTAATGGACAAAATGTGGGTGCTAAAAGCAGTCATAATCCAATATTAGCAAAGGTTTGAAGCATTAATTTTATTTTTCGAAATAAAAACACACTTAAATCATTGAAGCATACTTTGGGAATTATTTAAATGCTATCCTCGCTGCATTACAGTATTTGTAATCCAGCCCCATACACCCCGGCAAACACCCTTACATCATGGCTTTTTCCTCCACATTCTCTATGGAAGTATTGCTGAAAGTATACTTATACCCCATAAAAATAGAAAGCCTACTCGTTTGTAGGCTTTCCATCTAAATAAAACATTTTTCTCATGAAAATGCAGCCGCAAATTTAATGATTTTTCCAAACAAAACATCCTGACGTGCCAGTTATTATTGTAACTATCCTGTCCGATTTCCCCTACTGGCAGGTATTGGAGAAAGTAATTTTTTTGCAAGAACCAGGAGGGTGTCAATTATTCTTTCTTATCATTAAAAAATTCGACAACCAAATCCTTTAATTCTTTATTCGAGATAGTTTCCAATTCAGACTTATCATAAATATAAATTAGATTGACGATTGTTTCCTTCCCTCTATATTCCACCGCTCCCATTACATCTGTTTCTACCAATGAAATTATCCTTGCCCCAACGCTCATGCCTTTTCCTTTACTGGCAATCTTTAATCTTATCATGAAACAATTATTCCCTAAATTTGTTCCGAGTTTTGGATTGATGATCAGCTCTTTTTCAAGATTAACCAAGTCTTTTCCAATGGAAGGATATTTCTTCAATGGCGGCTTGGCTCCGCGCTTGAAGCTCTCGGTGACGTTAACCGTTACTTTCATCCAAAAAACTCTTTAAAGTAGAAAGCTTTTTACCCGATTTCTTCGCTTCCCTTACTTCATTAAGACCCTTATGGATGCCTGTCAATGCCTCTAATTTCTTGGAAAGTTTTTCATACTTTGCATTCAGCGATTCCCAAGTCTTGATAGGAACCAAAACACTCTGTTTATGACCTTTATTATCTACCAGATACTTTAATTCTTGAGGCATTGTTTTTTTCTTTACTTATTCTGCAAAGCTAAGAAAACTTCGTGTAACGGCAGATTAGATTGATTTGTTTATTGGTTGATTATGTTATGCGAGGCTTAAACCCGCGACCAGCAACAGGATGTCTGCGGGTTTTGCATGGGAGATATTTTGGGAGAGAGTTGTGAGAGTTAGGTTTAAACTTCTATAACTCATTAAACTCATCTGCACTTATTTCTGCCTGATGAAGAATTTTATTTAATAAACCTACGCCAAGTTCTTTTTGAAGGGGTATGGCTATTGTATAAGCATAACTTTCTTTAGTAAGCATTACATGAGAACCTTTTTGTCGCATTACCTTCCAACCTTTTCTTTTTAATTTCTTTATTGCATCTGTGCCCGAACAAAGCTTTAGTTTGCCACTCATACATTCACCTGAATCCTTTGTAATGGATGGTTTCCAGTCAATGGTTCAGTTCTTTCTTTGATGCTTTTCTCATTCATTACTTCGAGCCATCCTTCTATCGCTTCTTTTATATTTACAGTTGCTTCTTCTACTGTTTTGCCTTGTGTAAAACAACCGGGAAGCGCTGGGACTTCGGCAACAAAATAGCCAGTCTCATCTTGTTCTATAATTACTTCAAATTTCATAATCCTTATCTTTATTTATTTATTCTGCAAAGCTAAGAAAACTTCGAGCAAACCTATAATGGATAGTTATAATTTACAGCAGCCATCCTCCCATTTCCCCTCCTGGCTTGGTGTAAAAAGATATTTTTTTGCAAGACCGAACACGATGATAAACTCATCAGGCATAGCCCATTGCCTAAGGCAACAATTACGAACTAACCTTTGATGATCAGCACCTCGAAAACACCGTTCACGTGGTTGCTGGGGTTATAGACGATGATATATTTCCCAACCCCGGGAATCATGTGTTTCTTCAAGTTGAATTCCACTCCATGTACCAGTTCCATTCCGCCGGTATAAGGCCCCACCAGCGTGTTGCTTTGCACTATGTATAAGGATTCCTTCGAAGTCACTTTGCCCTGTATCGTATCGCGAGCCACAAAATGCGTCCTGAACTTGATGAAACTTGTTTTCTTCACCTTGCGGTTTCTTGGTTTCTTCGTCGGCGTAGCCCTCACGGTCTTCAAAATCGCCACCGAAGTCGAGCGTTTTATCCAGTCCGCATTTCCGTCCGTCTCCGCCTTGGCATGCATCACATCCACCACCCGTTGGTTCGTATCCAGCAAGGTGTTTATCACCACTTGGTTGCTGGCGCTAAGCGCATGTATGTCCCCTTTCAGTGCCGTCTTTGCATCGCTCATGTTCCAAGCCAGGTTATGCTGTGTTTTCAATGACAAGATTTCTACAGATGTAAATCCAACATCGTCCAATGCAGATGCTATGTCCACCTCATTAATCTTCGCATAAAGGGCCGTATAGCTGATATGGAAGACCCCAATCTGTTTGTTGGTTATCGAATTCAGGAAACCCGTGATGTCGAACGACTCCAACGAATCCTCAATGGTACCATCGGCAATGCATTGCGAAATCTTATATTGAAGGTTCTTCAGTATTGGCCTTGCGCCACGCATGAAACCATGCATCTCCCTCGTTTTTGTCGCGTTCAGGATGATGGAAGACCCCGTGCTTATAATTCCATCTACGGCAGCTATCTGCAAGTCCCAAACTTCCGTTTCGAAAGGATCGGCAAAGCTCTCGTCATAAGCTACTATAGCCACCTTATTGGCATCATACATCACCTTTACTGCGCGTGAAAAAGGAACTATCTCTTCAATTTTTATTCTCATGGTTTTTTTTAACGATGCAAAAATAGGAAAACGTTTCATGCCATCCTAATTTTATTTTCATTTATTTTTCAAAATCTTTTGCGAATTAGGTCCTCTTAGAGCCACCAGTATAGGTTTACCTCATCAAAATATTTTTTTATTTTGCCTAAACTTTAACACTATTTACTGTTACAAAACAGATAAATGAAAATTAATTGTGGCTTTTTGAAGAAAAATAAAACTGAAAATAGTATTTTTTTTTGTTATCCTGTCTGATTTTCCCTTCTGGCAGGCATAAGAAAAGATATTATTATGTAAGACCTGTGAGGATGTGAAACCTGTTAGTAATTATGATCATAAGTAGGGTTAATTATAACCTGTTATACCTCGCAAAATAAGCATCAATCTCTCCCCTTAATTCTATCCCAACTCTTTCAAAAATATCAAGTAGTTGAAGATAGGTTCCTTCACCACCGAGGAAGTCCCAAAATTCATCTGCTACTTTTAATTCATTTGGTAAATCTAGCATTCCACGCATAGTCCATCTATTATAAGGACCTGGTTCATAAGGATTGTAGGGAATAGCAATTAAGGTTTGAATATTTGCTTCTGGATTAGTAGCAAGTGTTGCTGCTACCCATTCTAATAGTGTTCTTTTAAATTCTTTAAATCCACCCGCATTGGGCTTTGCTGTTTTCAAATCAAAGAGATAAATTGTTTCATCATGTGCCACTAATTTAATATCTATCTTGGTAGGTTTCACGGTGCGCATTTCGCCAGATTGACAGACTGCTCTTATGGCTTCTGTTTCTGCTGGTTTATCGGGATTTGTATTGGCTGTTGTTAAGCCGGTCATGATGTGTTCTATTACCAAAAATGCTTCTGAACTTATTTGTGTTCCTGCGATTTGCTGTGATAATGCACTCTGAAAATTGGTTGCAGCCAATGCTTTTGCAACGGGTTCAAAAATGCTGGTGCCGAAGTTGGTGTTTAAGGAATGAACGAAAGAAAATAATGCCATCCTGTCTTTTCCCAATAACCTTGTATGAAAGGGCATGGAGCCTGGTTCGGGATTATAGTTTAGGAATTTCTTTCGCAAGGAGGACAGAAGAACTTCTTCAATTGATTGTATTTGTTGTTTTGATAATGGCATTTGATTTATCAATTAAGTTCATTATCTTCCTCATTATCTTCTTCAATGCTTTCACTTGATATTTCATCTCTACTCATTTTAAAAAGCATAGTTAACTCGGAATAAAATATAGAGTGAGTTTTTATATATGGATATTTAGATTTTAATTTTTTTTGTAATCCTATTTTTTCTATTTTCTCCTCAGGTTCCAATGATTCTTTAAAAATTAATGTATCTAATCTTTTAAGATCATTCCAAAAACTCCCTTTTTTTATTTGATACTTTAAGGTTGGATTAATTGTTAAACAGCAATGGTAATGATGATGATTACCATTAGCAAAAGAGAATTTCCATTTTGCATTCTTGTATTTAAACTTCATATATTTACAAACCCCGTTTAACTTTTCATCTAATGTATATTTATCACATTCGGTAAGACATCTTATTTCATTAGTAGGCTTAATTTCTGCTTTTTCTATATTGCTATTACTGAAATCACTTATTACTTTTGGACAAATACCAATCCATTTACTACAGGATGGACATCTGTCCGAAATCCTTGCATTTGTGGTATCAATAGGGATGATTGGAATCCCGCTGGGTGCCATAAATCCACCAGATTGTCTTTCTTTTAAGTTGCCAATTTCAATTCCATAATATCGATATGTTTTATTATGTAATATTATTAAATCAGGTGGTGATAATTTATGCTCCAAAGAGATTGGTTTTTGTGTAAGTAAAAGAGGAAAAATATACCCAATATTATATTTTAAAATGAAACAATAAACTAATATTTCATGCCATAAACCTCCTGCTGTTTTAGGGAGTAATGTATCAAAATAATTATTGGGTGCATCCTTATCATATTTTGAATTTCCAATTGATAATCCTACGTCACCCTCCCATGCTAATATTTCATTAAGACCCTTTTCATCGCCTATAATTTCTTTTAAATTATTTAAAAACGCATCTCTTAGTTTTTTGTCAACCGTTAATGTTTCATATATCATTAGTAAATTGACTATTCTTAGATTAATTTCTAAAAATGTTGATACTCTATCCTTTTTAAATTT
>CAIWCG010000172.1 GCA_903911135.1 uncultured Bacteroidota bacterium | reverse complement strand
GGAGAAATGCATCAAGTCGGAGGAGGAATGCATCAAGTCGAGAGAGAAATGCATCAAGACTGGAGAGAAATGAATCTAGTCGGAGTAGAAAAGAATTATTTGTTCTGTCCGTACAGTTAAAGCTACGGCGAAAAGGCAAAGCCTTTTCGCCGTAGCAAACGTTTTTTGTAAAAAGTCGATTCGAAGCTACCTGCCACAGAAGCCTAGCCCCGATAGTAGCGGCAGCCCGCTGCTTGGTGTCGGTATTGGGAGGCAGCGGCTACAGCGGATAGCGGGACGCACCATGATACGAGATGTGTACATAGGCTCCTTATAAGAGTTATGAGTAGAAAATGGGTAAAAAAGGGGACTTGTTTTTGTGTGCTTAAACGCTGGCTGGAATGGGGGAGTATTGCTTGAGGAATTCTTCCACTTTCGAGACCATATCGTAGGAGCCGATGACTATAGGTGTGCGTTCGTGCAGTCGGGTTGGCTGTATGTCGAGTATTCTTCCATAGCCGTCGGAGGCCTTTCCACCTGCCTGCTCTACAATGAAGGCCAAGGGGTTGCATTCGTATAGAAGTCTTAATTTTCCTTTAGGTGCCTGCGAGGTGGAAGGGTAAATGAACAGTCCGCCTTTGATGAGGTTTCGGTGGAAATCTGCCACCAGGGAGCCGATATATCTGGAGGAATAGGGGCGGTTTGTGGCTGCATCTTCCTCTTGGCAATATTTTATGTATTTCTTTATGCCGTCAGGAAAATGAACGTAGTATCCTTCGTTAATGGAATATATTTTACCTTGTTTAGGTATTTTCATGTCGGGATGAGATAGGCAAAATTCGCCAATGGATGGGTCCAAGGTGAAACCGTTTACTCCTCTGCCCGTAGTATAAACCAGCATGGTAGAGGAACCGTAGATGACGTATCCGGCTGCTACCTGCTCGGTTCCGCGTTGCATGAAATCATCGATGACACCGGGGCCGGAGAGGGAGGTTCGGCGATAGATTGAGAAGATTGTTCCAATGGATACGTTGACATCGATGTTGGAGGAACCATCTAATGGGTCGATGGCTACAACATATTTTGCATTTTTTGAAACGTGATTGCTTATATCGACGACATTTTCGTTTTCTTCGGAACCAACGGCACAGCATTCTCCTCCGCAGGTAAGCGCCGAGATGAATTGCTCGTTGGCAAAGACATCGAGTTTCTTTACGTCCTCTCCTTGTATGTTCATGGTGCCGTCTTCTCCTAAAATATCTACCAAACCTGCCTTGTTCACTTCGCGGTTGACGATTTTGGCGGCAATTCCTATGTCTCTTAATAATCTTGACAATTCTCCTTTTGCAAATGGGAAATCATCTTGTCTTTCTATAATGAATTGACCTAAAGTAGTAACTTTTCTTTTAACTTGTTCCATTGTATTATTATTGGTAATGGCAGCAAAATTACTTAAAATAAGGAAAAACAAGCCAAAATATAACAATTTGGTTTTATTCCATTAATGAAACCCCTAATAGGAGTTGGTATTATTTCCTGCCATAGCACCTGCTTTTTGAAGATATTCTTTAGCCCTAACGGTATCACCTTTTGCTTTTAAAATCATTCCTGAATAATAATATGCATCTGAACGATTTGGATTAAGTTCGATCACTTTCTGCAAATATTTCAACCCGTTATCCGGATCACCTTTATTCGTATAGGCTAGACCAAGATTAAAGTATGCTCCATCTTGTTTCGGGTCTTTTTCTATAGATTTCTTTAGAAAGGCTATGGCTTCGTCATACCGTTTTAATTTGTTCAAGGTTTTACCGAAATTAAAGGCCATTTCAGCATCATTTGGTGTTGATTGAACGCCCAAGTTGTAATAATAGTAAGCAGAATCATAGTTTTCTTCCATATAATATACATAACCTAACAACAAAAAACAGGCATCGTATTTTGGATAAATTTCAAGACAGTGTTTAAGATATGGTTTAGCCATTTTAAGAGTATCCATCTGATTCTTTTTATTTTTTGAATCCTTGGCGGCATCAACCAATGAGTTGCCGTAAAATTTATTGAGGTTGGCACTACTCGGGCAGGTTTGAACATCAGCAGCGAATAGGGTCATATTATTTTTCCAATCAGCGTTGCGAGAAACTGCTTTGATGGTATAAAAACCAATTAATGCACCTAAAATCAAAGGTATGGAACCTCGTTTTAGATATGAAAATTCAGTCAGGGTTTGAGCATTTGCCTTATCGCTGGCAACAACTGAATGTGATACTATCTTGACAATATAATAAGCCAAAACCAAACAAAAACCAATGGAAGGTATGAACACAAATCGTTCGCTCATAATAGTGCCAATAGGGAAAAGGATATTGGATACTAAAGAAAAAGTGATTCCAAAAAACAATATTGAATAGGATAATATCTTATTTTTTGAAAGATTAATAATTAACATTACCACCAAAAAAACAATCAATACCGAAGACATCAATACTCCAATATCGGAAAATGCTTTTATTGGAATTTGATTGTAATCGTAATCACATGAAAAGGAAATGGGAAAAACAAGCAACTTAAAATATACACCAATAGTATAAATAATCGTAGCGGCTTTTTCAATTGAAGTAGCACCATAAAGAGGATTATTCAATAGATTTGTGACAACCATATCTATTCCGGTTCCAGCAAATTTATTTCTAAGAATAAAATATATAAGGCTTCCAAAAATCAAGGGAGTCATGACTTTAATGTAATCAATCAGATTAAGTTTCCTGAAAAAGAAAAGTGTTATGGGAATTATTGCAAGAAAGGTCATTGAGGTTTCTTTTGAAAACAAAGCCAAAAAGAAAAAAAAGCCACCCATTACAATATCTTTTATTGTTCTCCCCTTATCAATAAAATTCAGGAAATAATTTGTTGACAGCAATGTGAACAATAGACAAAACAATTCATCACGACTCTTAATATTTGCCACAACTTCAGTATGTATTGGATGAGCAATAAATAGCAAGGTAGTTATCAGAGGAATCGCTGTTTTGAAATGTTTTTTGAGTTCGGGTTTAGAAAGGATTTTAGTCAAAAAAATAAAAAGAACGATACCACATAAGGCAAATAACAAAACATTATTGAAATGACTGACATGTGGGTTCTCACCTAATATTTCATATTCAATGGCAAATGTTATTAAGGTAAAAGGACGGTAACGACTGCCAGCAACAAAATTTGTGTTCTTCTTTAAATGTCCTGCAAAAAAATCCGTTGTCAGAATTTCCTTAATTCCACCGATGCCTTTCTGAACGAAATCATTTTTAGTAATCACAATTACATCATCCAATGCATAATCATTAAAGATGGAATTGCCATAAATAATGAATGTAAAGGCAATCAGAAAAAGATATAATAGTTTGTTTTTTGTCTTTTTCTTAGTTGATTCCAGTGTTGGATTTTGAGCTATAGATTTTGAGTCTTTTTTACTATGATGATTCGTAGCCATTGTTTAACTTGTTAAAAGATATAAAATTTATTGGCCCACAAAATTATATATTTTTATTAAATTGTTTTATGGAATCTTAATGAAGATTGCATCCTTCAGTCAAAATAGCAATGAAAAATAAAGCAATGAAAAAGAAAAATTTAATCAGTAAAGCATTAACTAGTGCCATCATTTTGGCAGCAGTCCTCGGTGTCATACCCATTATTAAGGCATCGGGATATTTTACACAAGAAGTCGAGAATGATTTTATTAGAAAAGCAAAGAATATATTCGATGCCTTTCATGAAAAACTTCCTGAAGACAGAGTTTATATGCAATTCGATAAACCATTTTACAAGCCAGGCGAGACAATATGGTTTGCGGCATATGTTCGGAATGGGAAAGACTTCTCTCCATCTAAAAAAAGCGAGATACTACATGCACAACTGATAAGTCCAAAAGGAATGGTTGAAAAGGATATTAAGCTGATTTGCAAGAATGGAAAAACTGTCGGAGACTTTTCAATTGCCCAAGAAGCGCAAGGAGGATTATATAAAATAAAAGCCTTCACAAACTGGCAAAAGAATGAACCTGATACAGTATTTTTTGAAAAAGAAATTACTGTACAAGATATTGTTTTACCAAATCTTAAAATGAAACTTGATTTTGAGAGAAAAGCCTTTGGTGCAGGTGACGAAGTGCTTGCAAAACTTGAACTAAATACCAATGAAAACATTCCATTGGCCAATTATTCCTTTAAATATGTTGAAAGTATAGAAGGAAAGAGTATATTAGAATTAAATTCTGTAACTGGAAACGACGGAATTATGTATATTAGATTTAAATTACCTGGAAATTTAAAAACCAATGATGGCTTGTTGAATGTTATGATTAATTACCAAGGACAAACTGAATCGGTTTCGAGAAGCATTCCGATAGTTCTAAATAAGATAAGGTTAAATCTATTTCCAGAAGGAGGTGATCTAGTAAGTGGATTGGAAAGCAAGGTTGGATTTCGGGCTTTGAATGAATTCGGTAAACCCTCAGATATTGAAGGTGATGTTTTTGATGAAAACGATCATGCAATTACTCATTTTACTAGTTATCATCAAGGTATGGGTTCCTTCAACTTAAAGCCTGAAAGTGGCAAGAATTATTATGCAAAAATTTCTAAGCCGGAAAATATAAAAGAACACTATTCTTTACCAGAGCCACTTCCAAGGGGGTATGTACTCAGCACCTGTTCAGTAAATCCAAGTGAAATTACTGTGACAATCAACAGCTCCGAAACTGAAGAATTGAATTTGGTTGCACAAACTCGAGGGAAGATTTTTTATGCTACTACCTTAAATGCAATCGCTGGTGCGAATAAGTTAATAATTCCATCATCTTCGTTTCCAATTGGCGTTTCTCAATTTACCTTATTCGACAGTAAAGGAATAGAACGGGCTGAGCGTTTGGTTTTTCTGAATAAGAATAAACAGCTCCATATTATTGTGGAAACGGATAAGGAAAAATATTCTCCAAGAGAAAAGGTTAAAATGAAAATTACTGTAATGGATGATCGTGGAATGCCAATGCCAGCTGGCCTTTCCTTAGCCGTAGTCAATGATGAGTTACTGTCCTTTGCAGATGATAAATCAGGTAATATCCTGTCAACAATGCTTCTTGAAAATGACATTAAAGGTAAAATTGAAGATCCAGCATTTTATTTTAATGCAAAGGAAACCAAAGCCGATATTGCATTGGATTATTTATTGATGACAGCAGGCTGGAGGCATTTCACATGGAAGAAAATTTTGGATAATGAAATTCCAAATGCGTTATACCAAGGTGAAAAGACAATTGTATCTGGGATAGTTTTAGATCAAAATTCCAACCATCCTATAAATAATGCTAAAATAAAAATAGGAGGGAAAGATAGAACCATTACAGTTAATGAAAAGGGTGAATTTTCTTTTGAAAAGCTGGATCTTTCAACTGCAACTAATCTTACTATTTTGGCTGATGGATATACTACTCAAACCATTGCAGTAAATGACTATAATCAAAATATAAAATACTATTTAAACGATGGCAAAAGATTGGTTTATGATGAAGACATACCAATGAAAAGGGCTGAAAGAATTAATATTGAACAACAGGGTGCAATAGCATTGGAAGGATGGAATAATAAAGATAAAATTGCTTTGGTTCCAGCTGCATCACCAAAAAATAAACAAACTCCTGCGAGGCATAAACAGGCAGTACATTTTAATAATGCCAAAGTAGAACAAAAGCCTAACGAGGACAATGGTGATGTTCCTGATGAATTGATGGCAAATATCGGTTTTGCAAGAAATGATAATATGAAAAAAGAAAGAAAGATGGCACAAATAGGTGGAAAAAGATTTATGGCTGGTGATGAGGAACAAAATTTCCAGAACTTGAATGAGGAAGTAGAAAAAGTACCAAATGTAGGCTATTATCGAGCGAAGGAATTTGCTGCACCGATTTATGACAAGCCACAATCTGATGTTATTAGAAATGATTTCCGATCCACTGTTTATTGGAATGGAGATGTAGTAATCGATAGAACCGGTAAAGGGTTTATTGAGTTTTATAATTCAGATGATATTTCATCTTTCAGAGCGACTGTTGAAGGTATTTCACAGGATGGAATGATTGGCAGAGCAGAGAAGAATTTCTACACACAACTTCCATTTGCAATGACGGTAAAGGCACCACTTGAAGTCGTCACGGAAGACAAGGTTTCTATTGCTCTTACTCTCAAAAACAATACACGTAATACCATTACTGGAATATTGAATGTAAAGACCCCTAGTGCCTTGAAGGAAATCAATCCAATCGCATCAACCCAGAGTCTATCTCCAGGGCAAGTAAAGGTTATTTATTTAGATTATCAAGTGATGAATGCAATTGGTGAAGGTGATTTAAATATATCATTTAATAGTTTCGGCTTAAATGATGCCTTTATACAAAAAATTAAAATTGTTTCAAAAGGTTTCCCTGTAACGCTTTCATTTTCAGGAAAGGTTTTGAGCAAAGAATATCAAATAAACCTTAGTAATATTGTCGATGGTTCCATCTCGGCGCAGGTAACAGCATTTCCTTCAGTGGTCAGCGATTTGATGAAAGGTGTCGAAGGGATTCTTCGGGAGCCAAGTGGGTGTTTCGAGCAAACATCAATAAGTTCTTATCCAAATATTATGGTTATGGATTATCTGAAATCAATTGACGATAAAGATGAAAAACTACTGGCATCTGCAGGCAAATTAATTGATGTAGGATATAAAAAACTTACCTCATTCGAGACCAAAGAAAAAGGTTATGAATGGTTTGGTGGGTCTCCTGCCCATGAAGCTTTGACTGCTTATGGCTTGATGCAGTTCAATGACATGAAAGCGGTTTATAACAATGTTGATCAAAAGATGATTGACCGCACTGCCGAATGGTTGATAACTCGCCGTGATGGTAATGGTGGATTCAAACGAAATCCGCGAGCGTTGGATAACTTTGGTGGTGCCAGTGAAGACATTACAAATGCCTATATCGTTTATGCATTGACGGAATCTGGTAATAAGGATTTGGATAAGGAAATCAATGTAGCATATAAGAAGGCTATTGATAATAAAGATCCTTATCAATTGGCACTTCTGGCTAATACTTTATTTAAGAAAAAAGACTTTGGCAAGGCGGAAAAGGTTTTGGAATTATTGATAAGCAAACAAGACAAAAACGGAAGTTGGACTGGCACATCCTCTTCCATAACACGATCAGGTGGACAATCATTAACCATAGAAACTTCGGCACTGGCATGCATGGCTATCATGCAAAGCAATAACGATCATCTCGAGCCGCTGAACAAAGGCATTCAATATCTTGTTTCATCGCGCAGTGGCTATGGCGCATTTGGTTCTACCCAAGGCACCATTCTTGCCCTTAAGACACTGACGGCATATGCAAAATTATCCAAACATACCAACGAAGATGGCACCATAGAGTTCTATGTGGATGGTAAAAAAGTATCTGAAAAATCATACAAAGCCGGTGATAAAAATGCTATCGTTCTGGATAATATCGATCATTATATCAAGGCCGGAAAGCATGATTTGAAAATAAAATATGTGGGCTGCAAAATTGCACTTCCTTATTCTATTGCTGTAACATATAACACCTATTTGCCACCCAGTTCGAAGGAATGCAAGGTAAATCTCGAAACTAAATTGTTCAGCAATAACATCAAGACCGGAGAAACTGTTCGACTCACTGCCAAGCTCACAAACACCACCAACGAGGGGCTTCCGAGCACAATGGCTGTCATTGGAATTCCTGCTGGTCTTTCGCCTCAGCCTTGGCAATTGAAGGAAATGCAGGAAAGGGGCGTGTTCGATTATTACGAAATCAAGGATAACAATGTCATCTGTTATTATCGCCAAATGAAACCGTCGGAAATAAAGATAATCAACTTCGACCTCAAGGCGGATATAGCTGGAATTTATGATGTACCCGCCTCTTCAGCCTATTTATATTATACCAACGAGTTCAAGACTTGGACCTCAACCGGCAGTATCACGATTAAGAAAAGCATGTAAAATCATCAAGAAATAAATAGGTAAATGGCAGATGAAAATAATATTTCTATCTGCCATTTTGCATTTCAATCCTTGTTATATCTTATCAATGAACTTCGTTTCAATGCCAGTAAAGGTTTTTTTTGGCAGTTAACGATACTGATGATGACCGTTTTAATTCTATCATTATATACCGAAAAGGTCATATAATTATAGAATGTTTTATAATTGAGTATTCCAACATTTAATAACTGTGCAATTACGGTTGCTTGAACTTGCTGAAACTTGGTTTAATTCCCAAATATCTTCCTGTTTGAAAGAACATTTATTGAAATGATAAGCATACAGGGCAATTAATCATCATCCATACTATATATATACAGTATAAAAATGTGCATAAAACTTTCCCAATTAGATAAGTAGTAAAAAATGGTTTTTCCATTCAACATCCAATTAGGAAAGTAATGAAAAAAGTTGTTTTCATTCAACATCCAATTAGCAATACTCCGGTAACTTTCCTTACGCCGCCATTTCATTAATTGTACCGAGGACGATAATTTGTTGATAAATTTCCTTTATTTT
>CAIWCG010000171.1 GCA_903911135.1 uncultured Bacteroidota bacterium | reverse complement strand
CAACAAAAAATAAAGGAAATTTATCAACAAATTATCGTCCTCGGTACAATTAATGAAATGGCGGCGTAAGGAAAGTTACCGGAGTATTGCTAAAGAAAAGAAATTAAAAAAAACTAAACACCTATATAGGTCGGGCATTTTTCTTGCCATTATATAATGTAATTCACCTTTCTAAACGGTTTGTTTTTAGGTGATGAAAACAGGATAAACCCTGTTATGCTAATTTTAACACTTTACCTTGTGAAATGTTAAAAAAACCGAGGAAATCGACTTGCTGGCCCTAGAAATCGACATGCAATCCAAGGAAATCGACATACCACCCAAAGAAATCGACATGCAACCCAAGGAAATCGTCTTACCACCCAAAGAAATCGACATGCAACCCAAGGAAATCAACTTACAACCAAAGGAAATCGTGTTGCGACCCAAAGAAATCAACTTACAACCCCGAGAAATCAGCTTACCACCCAAGGAAATCGTGTTGCGACCCAAAGAAATAGACCTACTACCCAAGGAAATCACTTTCGGATGCGATAGAATCCTGTTCTTATAGCAAAGAAAAGGCATCTTACCCCTTTTAAGCACCAAATAATCCCCACATCTCTTACCACCACCCACAATACAAACCCAAAATGCTTTAAAATTCCTACGATTGCATCTTCGTATCCAGCGCATCCCTCAAGCCATTGCCCACAAAGTTGAAAGCCAGCACCAGCAAGATGATGGCACATCCTGGTATCATCGAAAGATATCCCTCCCCGAAGATGATGTACCCATAATATTCCTTTATCATGGCCCCCCACGATGGCATTGGCGGCTGCACTCCCATGCCCAAGAAGCTCAATCCCGCTTCAAGCAATATGGCGGAGGCGAAATTTGATGCCGTGATGACGATTATCGGCCCCATGATGTTTGGTAGGATGTGCCTGATGATGATTCGTCCGTTCTGGAAGCCGAGGGCTCTTCCCGCCTCCACAAATTCCATCTCACGCACCACGAATATCTGCCCTCTTACCAGCCTTGCCACATCCACCCACATGGTTAGCCCCACGGCCACGAAGACTTGCCACAGCCCCTTGCCCAGAGCCAAGTTTATGGCGATGACCAACAGCAAGGTGGGGATGGACCACACCACATTGGTCAGCCACATGATGGCTGAATCCACCTTTCCGCGGAAGAATCCGCTCAGCGCCCCGAAAGTGATGCCCAAAAACAAGGAAATGATGACTGCAATGAGCCCCACGAAGAGGGATATTCTCGTACCGATGAACAAACGGCTCAAGAGGTCTCTGCCAAACTCATCGGTTCCGAACAGAAAGGTTTTTTTCATGATGTAATGATGTTCTATGTCGAACTGCAGGTCCTTAATTGTCGCCCGTTCCTGATAACCCGTAATGTCTTTGAACAATAGCTTGTCGCCTTCCCGTTTCATGAGGATGGAATCGCCCAAAGGGTAGATGATTTCGGGCAACAGGAAGGTCTTGGTGATTTTCTTTCCGTTGTTCAGGCCGGTATATACATCCACAATGATGGCGGAGTCCTTGAAATAAAAACCGTTTATCGGAATGGTGTTGAATGCATCCTCCACACCGCTGATCATCTGCAACAAAACGATTTTCTTGGGCATGATTTTGTTCTTTCGCACCATCAAAACCTTGACGGAAGTGAAGGGATGGAGCATGTTCAGCTGCAGATTCATTTCGTTTGCGTTAGGAGAACTGTCGGGCAGGATGATGTATCCAAAAATGGAAACGACCACCGAAATGATTATCACCCATAAACCGAAAACGGCAGGTTTATTCTTCTTGAATTTCTTCTTTATGTAATACGAAGGCGGTTTTGAAATCGGGTTATCCATGGGTATCTTGAATTACTTTACGGTTCGGCCCTTCCACTCATAAGAACCAATGGAACCAAGCATTCCAATGATGATGACATAGAATATGTTGAAGATAAATGTCAAGGGAAACCGCAGCAAAAGTTTTCTTCTGCCAAAGAAAGAAGTGACGGCGAAAAGAAAACACACTTCAATGAATGCCCTGATGGATGTTTGTATGAAAAATAGATTCATGAAATCAGAATTTAGAAACAATAGTATAAAGTTCAAGAGCCAAACTGCGTTTGCAAAATAAACAATCGCGGCAACAATGGTGATGGAAGAATCATTGTATTTGGTTCCTTTAGAGGCCCAGCGTTTTCTTTGCTGATAAAACTCCGAAATATTTTTCTTGGGATAAGTATAAACAATTACATCCTTGGATTTTAGGAATGCAATGTCATGTGGATACTTTTTAGCCATCTTCAACAACAGAAACATGTCGTCACCAGAAGCAGGTTCGTTGGTATTGTCATAACCGTTCACATCAAGGTAGGCTTTTCTTTCGAACGCAATATTCGCTCCGTTGCACATATTTGGTTTGTTCATGTTTATGGCTGCAGCACCGATGCCTATCAGACTTAAAAACTCCAATGTCTGCATTCTTTCGAATAGGTTCTTTTCATTGATAAAACACACCGGAGAAGAAATGAATTTGGGATGCACTTTTTCATGATAAGAAGCAATGGTCTTGATCCAATCCTTGCCAAAGCGACAATCGGCATCCGTGGTTATGATGAGTTCTCCATCTGCTTGGCTTATGCCTAATGAAATCGCATTCTTCTTATAGGTCTTTGAATGATATTGACCATCCAGATTCAATACTTTCAAGGATAATGATGGATGAGAAGCCTTGAATTCATTGATGATGCTTACCGTGTCATCCGTTGAATCATCATTGACGATGAGTATTTCAAAAAGATGTTTTGGATAGCTTTGATTGTTGATGTCCTGGAGGCAATTGGCAATGTTTTCATGTTCATTTCTTGTTGGGATAATGATGGATATCTTGGTGATGTTGTCAATATTGCTTTCATTGCTGAACACCGGAAGATTATTCCAACTTAACCAATAGGCAATGATCAAAAAAAGATAGGTAAAACTGAAAAAGCAAATCAACCATTTAAGAATTAGAACCGTTACCATTGGCCTTAATTCCTGAATAGCTTGAAGTTGAAAGCAAACACGGCACCCAAGACGGAAGGGATGACAAGATTGATGATCCAAAGAGTAAAACTTGCCAATAGTATCCCGAAATGATTCGTGGAAATCATGCCGATGAAATAGGTGGCCGATGCTCCTCTAACGCCAATCTCCGTGAGCGCAATGGTTGGAACAACCGTCACAATAAAAAACACCATCGATATCATCATCATGCCTTGAAGAAAGGTTAAGGGCACATCAGAAATTATTAAGAGCAAATAATATTGCAAGGAAAAAACAAGGTATCTCAAGATGCATAAAAGAAAAACTTTCATCAGTTCCTTTTTGGTGAAGTAAGAGAAAACTTCCGTGTATTTATGGTATTTCCTTAGCCAATCAATCTTGTCGGATAGCAAAGTCAAGATGGGAGTATTGAAATAAAATAGGCATAACGAAAGCACCAACAAGAAGGTGATGGCCGCTATGGGGAGGAACAGATAAAGGTCTAATTTGAGTATGTCATGGCAATATAAAATCAAGGATAAACCGCCGAAGGTGATGGTCACGATAGTTTGGCCGAAGCTCCCTATTACGGCTATCAAGGCAGCCTTGATACGGTCGGCTTTATCAAGATAAAATACACGGCCGGCAAATTCTCCCACCCTGTTTGGGGTAAAAAAACTGACAGTAATCCCAGAGCACACCGCCTCTATGGCCTTGAAGAAAGTGATGCTCTCTATTTTCCGCACCATCATCTTCCATTTTATCGATTCCAGGCCCCAATTGAGGAGCATCAGAGCCATAACCAAGGCCAGGACAAGAATATGGTCGCCATTGTCAATGAACTGCCGGTAGCTGTTTTGGTAATCCGTGAAACGCTCCTTGATGAATACCTTCTGATAGATGAACCAACAAGAAACCAACACAATTGCCAGCTTGATGAAAATGCTCCACAGGCTCTTGTTTTTATTCATTGTCATCATGCTTTAGGATAGGTAATTCCATTTTTGGTTTGCAAGAACGAAGAATCGCATCGTCCAGAAAAGCGTTTCAGTTAATATTATAATCCGGCTGCAAGTTTACAAACAATTTATCAATCCTCATTTAAGTTCGCCATTCCTACCTAATTCCTAATTTATAATTCCAAATTCTTTCAAGGAGCCTACGGTTTCTTCTCGTATCAAGGTGCGTCCCGCTATCCGCTATAGCCGCTGCCTTCCCATTACCGACACCAAGCAGCGGGCTGCCGCTACTATCGGGGCTAGATTTGACGGCAGGTTGCTTCGAAGGAACTTT
>CAIWCG010000170.1 GCA_903911135.1 uncultured Bacteroidota bacterium | reverse complement strand
TTTCGCCGCAGCCACGTTACTTGCCAAAAGCTGGAACGAGCAACCTGCCGTCAAAACATAGCCCCGATAGTAGCGGCAGCCCGCTGCTTTGTGTCGGCAATGGGGATGCAGCGGCTACAGCGGATAGCGGGACGTAGCTGGTACGAGAAGAGGATATGGGCTTCAAAAAAAAGATGCTTATCGTCAATAATAAAATGTTATCCTTATATTTGCGCAATGAATGGGGAGGAGGCGGAGGGCTGATTTTGGCATTCGATTTGCTTGTAAGTACTGGAATAATAATTAAAATTGATATAAAATGAAAAAGTTAATGATGCTATTGGTGCTGGTTTTGGCCGCATGCACCATGGAGGCGCAAGAACCGGTGTGGAACACCAATTTGGAACAGGCGATTGATATCTCGAACAAAACGAACAAGCCGATGCTGCTGTTTTTTACTGGCAGCGATTGGTGTATCTGGTGCAAACGGCTGCAGGGCGAGGTGTTCAAGAAACCGGAGTTTGCTGCCTGGGCCAAGAACAATGTGGTGCTGGTGGAAGTGGATTTCCCGAAGAATACGCCCATAGCGTCCGAACTGAAAGATCAAAACGGCAAGCTGCAGCAGTTCTTTGGTGTGCAGGGATATCCTACCGTTTGGTTTGTTACTGCCAAAAAGGTGAATGGTCAGATTTCTTTTGAGAAGATTGGAAATACGGGCTATGTGGCTGGCGGTCCTACCCCTTGGATTGCCGGTGCTGATGGAATACTGAAGAAGAAATAATTAGACAAACACCTAGCAAAGAAGCCGCCCAAACTGTAAAGACAGTTTGGGCGGCTTTTATATTACAAGACTATTTAAGAAGAAGAATTATTTCTTATCTGCAGGCTTGCTTTCTGTAGCTGTGGCTACCGGCATCTTGAACAGGTCCTTGTCGAATTTAGGATTCACTTCTATATTGTCGAAGGTGATTATTTGTCCTTGAGAGCCACCGGTTTCGCGGTTTTCGATGGTATAGGCAAACATGATTCCTTCCACCTTTTTGTAGTTGGAGAACAGTGCATCGCCCGAAGTTTCCTTGTCCTTGAATTTGTGCTTGGTAGTGGTTTTCAGGCGGAGATATGATGTGGCATCGAGATATTCATATTCAATGTCGCCATTCTTTTTGGTCACTTTCAGCTTATAGGTATCAGTGCCTTCCATGTCTTCCTTTCCTATCAGTTCCACAGTGCTTCCTTTTGCCTTATAATTAAACAGGCTACCATTTACATCCATCATGTCCCTTGACGATTCGATGGCTTCCTTGTCCATTCTTTCAGGGTCTTTTTTCCCACCGAAAGGCATCACCATCCAACCACTATCTCCTTCTATGGCAGTGGTCATGGTCATTCCCTGCATGGAAATATCCATCCTGAAACTTTTGTTGTTGATGAAGGACATGGTCATTGGAGCCTTCATGTTTGGGCCCACTTCCACATTGGCACTCATCCTGATGGTCTTTAAATCAGCAAGCTTTTCATTGCCACCCATCGCTGCCACATGCTTGTTGATGATTTCATCGACCGATTGTCCGAACGACATAAAAACGCCAGCCATCAAGGCGATTACTAGTAATTGAATTTTCTTTTTCATTTGATTTTTTAATTTATTTATAAGATTATTATGCTGATATTATATCCAAATCTTGGTTTTGTTTGAGATTGCATAATTACAAAAAGTATGGAAAATGCCAATAAACCTTAACAGGTTTTAACGACAAGTAAATGGTTCGGCTAAACTTAAATGCTTAATATTTCATTCAAATGCCTTAAATTTGCCGCTCATCCAATTATTATAATGAGCAGAAATACCGATTTGAACCAATTGCTGGAGGAAAGCCGACAAGGGGAAGCACTACTTTTGAAGGACGAAAAACCACAAGAAAGAAAACTTTATCTCGAGAGTTATGGCTGTGCCATGAATTTCTCCGACAGCGAGATAGTGGCATCCATCATGAATGGTAATGGATTCTCTACTACCAACAATATTGATGAAGCTGATGTGATATTTCTAAATACCTGTGCTATCAGGGATAATGCCGAGACTCGCATTTGGACACGCTTGAGGGATTTCAAATCGGCAAAGAAAAACAACCCCGATTTGATAGTGGGTGTATTGGGATGTATGGCTGAACGTTTGAAAACCAAGCTGCTGGAAGAACAAAAACTTGTTGATTTAGTGGTAGGTCCTGATGCCTATCGCGATTTACCCAACCTTATTCAAACTGTGGAAAGTGGCCAAAAGGCGGTCAATGTATTGTTGTCTCGAGAAGAGACTTATGCTGAAATCAGTCCTGTCAGGTTGGGCAGCAATGGTATCTCGGCGTTCATTTCCATCATGCGCGGTTGCGACAATATGTGTTCGTTTTGCGTGGTGCCGTTTACCCGTGGACGTGAGCGAAGCCGTAACCCGGAAAGCATACTTACGGAAGCCATTGAATTAGTCGAAGCAGGCTATAAGGAAGTAACCTTATTAGGGCAAAACGTGGACTCCTATAACTGGGAAGACCGAGTCAATTTTGCCCAACTGCTTGAGATGGTAGCTTTGATAAACCCCAATTTGCGAGTACGATATTCTACCTCCCACCCGAAAGACATTACTGATGACGTGCTTGAAACAATGGCCAAATACGACAATATCTGCAATTATATTCACCTTCCGGTTCAGTCTGGCAATTCTAGAGTGCTTGAAATGATGAACCGCGGATATAGCCGTGAGTGGTATATGAACCGTATCGAAGCCATCAGAAGAATCATTCCAGGTTGTGGCATATCTACGGATACCATTTCCGGTTTCTGCTCCGAGACCGAAGCCGAACACCAGGATACTTTAAGTTTGATGGAATGGGTAGGCTACGATTTCGCCTATATGTTCATTTATTCTGAACGGCCTGGAACTTTGGCAGCCAGACAATACAAGGATGATGTGGCTGATGCCGACAAATCGCGCCGATTATCGGAAATCATACAACTGCAATCAAAACTTTCGCACCAAAGCAATCTAAAGGACATCGGTACGGTGAGCAAGGTGTTGGTGGAGTCTGTTTCTAAGCGTTCGAAGGAGCATTTATCTGGCAGAAATGACCAAAACAAGGTGGTAATTTTCCCAAAAGAGCATTACCAGCCGGGTGATTATGTAGAGGTGGTAATAACAGATTGTACTCCGGCTACCTTGCTTGGGGTGGCAAAGAAATAGAGATGTTTTATTTCATTGTTTGTGGGGTATTGGGGTTGGTTGTAATATAATATAAGGTTTATTTGCCATATTCCGTCAATTTCGCGCTTCACCTTTGGGATTGGTGGGGTGTGAAATGCGATTTGGCGGTGCAGGGATGCGATTGGGCGGTGAAGGGATGCGATTGAGCGGTGAAGGGATACGATTGGGCGGTGCAGGGATGCGATTGAGCGGTCAAGGGATGCGATTTGGGGGTGAAGGGATGCGATTGAGCGGTGCAGGGATGCGATTGAGCGGTCAAGGGATGCGATTTGGGGGTCAAGGGATGCGATTTGGGGGTGAAGGGATGCGATTGAGCGGTGCAGG
>CAIWCG010000169.1 GCA_903911135.1 uncultured Bacteroidota bacterium | reverse complement strand
TCCCACCTTGTAAAGTCATTCCGCAAGCTTGGAAAGTCATTCCGCAAGCTGGTATTTTCATTTAGAAATAGAAATGTCTGTCGATATTGCGTTGCGTGAGGGAGTGGAGGGGCGCCGAAGGCGGTGCGTAGCACGGAGCGCAGCGAACCCACGAAACACCCCGACCCCTTGCAGCAAGGTGGTGGCCTTTTCTTGCCTTTGGCTGCTGCTTGGGGGCACGCCCAAAATGAAAAAAGCCGCCCTAAAATGTTAGAGCGGCTTTTTAATTCGGTTATCGGCTATTAATAGATGATTTTGCCTTTGATGACTTTGTTGCTGTTGCTGATCATGACGAAATAAATTCCTCTTGGCAAGCCGGAGGTGTTGATTTGTACGTCGGTGATTTGTGACGTGGTGCGGCTGCTTTGTTTGACGATTTGATTTCCAAGGATGTCGAACACGGTGACGTCGATGTTTTCGTTGGTATTGTCATTTATCAGGATGTGCATTTTGGTGTCGTCGCTGTATAATTTCACTATTTCGAAGTTTTCTTTTCCAATGACCACTGGCACCAAACCGGTGGATGTGGAGTTTCCATCATAATCGGTTTGCTTCAATTGGTAGTAGGAAGTTCCCATCAATGGATTTGGATCATTGGAGGAGTAATAATTGGTGGCGTTCGAGTTTCCATTACCATGAACTTGAGCGATGAAATCGAAATCTGAATTGTTTTGGGTACGGTAAATGGTGAAGTAATCATTGTTTATTTCGGAGACCGTTGACCAATTAAGATCGACGGTTTTGCCGTTATAGTTTGCGGTAAAGTTCAATAATTCAATAGGTAGGGGAGCGGCACTTCTGGAAATGGTCCATGGCGAGAAACTTACCACTCCTGTAGCGGTGATGGTATCGCCACTGCTGGAATTTAAAGTAGCACAAACTAACGGCTGCACCCAGCCATGATTGCTCTTGTTCCAACGCTGGGCGACTAAACTGGAATTACCATTTGTAGGTTTTTCGTGAAGACTGTCAATGGAAAACCTAATAGTAGAAACAAGCGAACCGTTATTGCCGATAGTATCAATTTGCCAAAATCTATTTACAACATTCGAACTGTTATCAGTGTACGGAGAGTTTACATATCTTAAATGAGTAACAGAATCAGGAGCGGAAGGATATGGTTTATGTGTAGTAGTATTAACAGTAGGTGCATAGGTAGATACTTTTACGAAGCCAGTGGTATTTGTTACGCTGGTTCGTTTGTATGAAAAGGGAATCAAATTACCATATGAGTTGGCAAATGGGTAGATATGGGTGGAGCCAGCAATTAAATTAATACTCCATTTTATTGCTCCTTGATTTAAGGAGTCTTCAGCAACAATATATCCGGAAGTCCTCTGGATAGCACCTGCGTTTGTATATGATGGGGGAGGTGGATTTAAATAGTTATTGGTAACAATAATACCTGTTCCATTGTTAATAGTTAAAACATGTTTGTTAAGCAGTAATTTACCAGCAGTTAGATTTAAAACAGCTGTACTGTTTAAGGAAGCATCCGCATCAAGTTGGACAGTAGGTGTATTGGCAGAATTGATAGTGAAGTTATTAAATGGAACAATGCTATTAACTACCTTGAATGTAGAGTTTGAAGCTGTACTTGCATCACCAAATTGGAAAAGTCCTCCATTGATTGTTTTAGTGCCTCCACTAGTAATTCTCACATCTTCTCCTGTACCGGAGTTCGGTGTTCTGAAAATTAAATTCAAACCACTTTCAATATCCATATTGGAAGTAGCATCTACATTAAATACAGCGCCAAGTGTAGTTGAGTTGTTACTAGTTCCTACGGTATTTAAGGTTACTTTGGCATTTAAACCAGTATTTGTATTATATAAGGCGTCATTGGATACGAATGTTCCACCATTTGAAATAACCAATTGAGATGCAGTAAATAGATTACCACCATCAATTTCAGTTACAGCAGTAGAGCCGTCAGTAGTAAACGTGTTACCAGAGGTGGTTCCTATGGTGTCGTTGGTTGCATTTTCAGTCATTTTAAACAAACCATGATTGACAAGATTATAGTTTCCCCTTAATAAAATACCACCATCAATAACTAAACCTGCGGTAGAAGGAATCGTATATGGAGAACCTAATGATATGCTTGATGTGGGTTCACTAAGCCTAAATGTTCCATTCACTAAAGTTGTAGTTCCAGTCATAGTCATTGTGGCTGGGATAGCACAACATTGATAATATCCACTATAATTTACTAAGGAGTCATCCGATATATTGGTTCCTTTATTTACATATATATTATGGAATACTGAAGGATTTGTACCGTCTATTTCTTGCCGCGACCGATTGTCGGCAGCAGTACCCATAAATGCTACCGTACTACTGTTAGAAAGAAAAGTAGCATCTCCCATACCATAATCAGTACCATTAAAGAAATTACCGTAAACATACATCCAATTTGAACCCCATATCGTTAATGAATCACCACTTCCAAAAAGAGTTAAATCTCTACAAAAAGCAGTAGCAACGACTTTTGGAAAGTGTTCATAATAGCCCCATGTTCCTCCCATTGAACCATCAATAGTTACATCAATTGTTTGGTCGGGTACCGGTCCACACCAGTTGGCTGGAGTAAACCAATCGGTATCTACACCGCCTATCCAATATCCATTACCATAATTACCTGTAATTGTAACCCATAATGAACTTGTTAGTAATGAATTGCCACAGGCATTATTTGGTGTACAAGTTACTAATCCACTGTTTGAGGCAAAACTTACTGCTATAGAGGTAGTGCCTTGCCCAGATACTATAATTGCTGTATCATATCCAGAAACCAGAGGGACAGTCCAAAAATAAGATGTTGCATTTGTAACAGGCGCGATGGTATACACAGTAGTTGCATAACTACATAAAACAACAGGACCAGTTATTGGCCCCGGGTTACTTGGTACAGGATTAATGGTTATGGTAGTTGCAGCAGAAGTTCCGGAACAACCTGAAATGTTCGTAACGTGTACCGTATAACTTCCTGCAGTTGTTGCTACAATGCTTTGAGTTGTTTGTCCTCCAGGCGACCATGAATAGGAGTTTCCTGAAGATGCCGTTAAAGTTACGTTCCCTCCAGCACAAAAAGTTGTTGGTCCTGAAGCTGTTATAGAAGGTGCATTATTAGCTATAGTAATATTAGTTCCATTATCAGTACCTATTGTAGAAGGATTACTGCCAACAACTCTAACACGGTAACCAGTTCCTGTTGGAGTGAGAGCAGGGATATTACAAGTGATAGTTCCTGAAGTGGTTGAAGTTACTGTTCCAATATTCGTTGGAGAAGCAAAACTGCCGGTAGAATTTGACAATTGAGCAGTAAAAACGTTTCCACTGTTGAAAACCCCAACTGCATAGTAAGGAACCATCATTACATCACCTGGGCAATATTGGTTAGTAGATAGTGGGTTTGTTGTAATATGTGCACCCATTACATAAGTAAAGACGATGGTAGCTGTAGTTACACAAACTGTAGAATTCGGAGATAAGGTGAGCGTATCAGTTGTTCCATAATGATAATTTGAGATGCCACCATTTGAAACACTGAAATTGTGGGTTTGATAACACCAACAATTACTATTTGGCTGGTATGTACCGATGGAAGAACCATTGATGGCGACCCCCATAGAACTTATACCGCAGTCAGCCTCACAAACGGTTACTTCTATTCCTGTTATGTATCCGCCAGCAGGAATAGGATCAGTAAAAGTTTTAGTGCCATTGTACCAGGTAACTTGAAATACTCCAGATGAACAGGAATAATCATTACCACAAACAGTACACCAGCCTCCATGCCAATAGCAAATGGCAGTTGCTGTTTGAGATAAACTTACCTTGCTTGTCATTAACAAGATACAAAATAAAAGTACAAGTTTAATCTTTTTCATTAGTGTTTTTTGTATTAATTTTCTTATAGGAATTTGTTCTAAATTTCGAGCTACAAAAGTACTAATAAAATAATGGAAAAACAATACATTGTTGATAAATTTTTAATATTGAACGGGTAATAACTATTTTTTGTGCTGTTTTTAAAGATAAAAATGTATCTTCGCCCCCGATAAAAAATTAAACAAATTATAAAAAATGAAAACTAAAAGCTTATTGTTGATTTCAAGTTTCTGTGTTTTGTTCCTAGTTTCCTGCGAGGGGCAAAAGTCATCTAAAGGTCAGGATGTGAAGATGAAAAACACCGCTGATTCAGCTGGTTATGCCATCGGTACAATGATTGGTCAAAACCTAAAGAAAGATGGGTTGGATTCCATCAATGTAGAACTGCTTGCTGCTGGTATAAAAGCCGTTTTGCACAAGGACAGCGTTCTTATCAAAGCCCAAGATGCGCAACAAATCGTTCAAGGTTATGTGGGTAGCGTTAAAGCCAAACAAGGCGATGAGCAAAAAAAGGTTGGCCAGAAGTTTTTGGATGAAAACAAGGGCAAACCAGGTGTTGTGACCACTGCCAGTGGCTTGCAATATCAGATCATCAAGGCTGGCACGGGACCAAAACCGCTTGCTACCGATACGGTTTCGACGAACTATACCGGTACCCTGATTGATGGCACCGTGTTCGACAGTTCTGAAAGAACAGGCAAACCGGTAAGTTTCCCTGTGGGTGGAGTTATCAAGGGCTGGACGGAGGCTTTATTGATGATGCCAAAAGGCTCTAAATGGAAACTTTTCATTCCTTCTGATTTAGCTTATGGAGACAGAGGTGCTGGTGGCCAGATAGGACCAAACGCTACCTTGATTTTCGACATCGAACTGGTGGCGATAAACGGAAAATAAGTTTCTGAAATCAAATTTCAAACACCAAAAGGGGAGGAGCAATCTTCCCCTTTTTTATTTTCCTGTTTTTTTATGATGAAATCCACCGTTTAACATAAAAATTACTTGGAGGGCGATTTGGAGCCTATATCCTCCACTCGTATCATGGTGCGTCCCGCTATCCGCTGTAGCCGCTGCTCCCCAATACCGACACCAAGCTGCGGGCTGCCGCTACTATCGGGGCTAGTTTTGACGGCAGGTTGCTTCGAAATGGCTTTCAATTTTAAGTCGTTGCTGCGGCGAAAAGGCAAAGCCTTTTCGCCGCAGACTACCCAACAAAATTCAAAACCTCTTTATAAACTTTATCAAAGTTTGAAACTTTAGTAAAGTTGAGGCACATATTTTCATTTTTCTGAATTACCCCTTGCTTGGTCATTCTTCTGTTATTCCCAAAATTCACATATCATGTATCTCGAGGAGAGTTACCTACCGCTCGAGGAGCGTTACCTACCGCTCGAGGAGCGCCTCCTACCGTTCGAGGAGCGTCTCCTAGAGCTCGAGGAGCGTCTCCTAGAGCTCGAGGAGCGTCTCCTACCGTTCGAGGAGCGTCTCCTACCGTTCGAGGAGTGTCTCCTAGAGCTCGAGGAGCGTCTCCTACCGTTCGAGGAGTGTCTCCTACCGTTCGAGGAGAGGCACCATCGGAAGTCTTTTTAGCTTGAAAAGAGGTATTTTACCTTCAAATCTGCTTATTGACAATAAAATAGGACATACATAAAAAGCTCTTTCGAGGCAACCTGCCGTCAAAACCTAGCCCCGATAGTAGCGGCAGCCCGCTGCTTGGTGTCGGTATTGGGGAGCAGCGGCTACAGCGGATAGCGGGACG
>CAIWCG010000168.1 GCA_903911135.1 uncultured Bacteroidota bacterium | reverse complement strand
GTTTCAATTTTTAAAAAGTAAACTCCTCTGTTTAACGATGATACATTTACTTCAATGGAATAAGAATTGGTAACAAATGACTGAAAGCATTGTTTCCCTAAAACATCATAAATAATAATATTCTTTAAGCCTCTTAT
Organism: uncultured Bacteroidota bacterium; assembly: GCA_903911135.1. Classification (GTDB taxonomy): domain Bacteria; phylum Bacteroidota; class Bacteroidia; order AKYH767-A; family JABDAW01; genus JABDAW01. The sequence continues at coordinate 10,512 of CAIWCG010000168.1, read as the reverse complement.
TCCTACTTCTATCCAATCACGTGCAGGATTTGGAATTACTTTGATTAAGTTAATTGAGTTTAAATTTTCGATTCCTGAAAATGCTGAATCAGTAGAAACGATAACATCATCAAGATAATAGTATGCAAATCTTGCTGTTGAATCTAACTGAACTACTGTTGTCGCAGTATCATCAAAAAAATTTCCAATACTCAAATATTGATAAGCTGAATCTGCTATAAAAGAACCGGATATTTTAATCCAATTCAATGTATCAGTAATAACAGAATCCGAATAAACTTGAGCATAATTATCAACGGGAACAGGATTGAAGTAAGAATAAGGTACAGTTGAAAATCGTGCACCCAATTTATTTACTGCTATATTTACACCCCAGATTAGCTTACATGCTCTATTGACATAAAAAGAAACAAAATATTTTTGCCCGATAGTCATAATGTGATTAAGTTGAGTACCCGGCATTTCACGAAGATTCTGCGAAAGAGAATCGTAATGCATTGCATAAAATCCCGCATAAGCATTTCCTGTCCTTGGATGTTGAAAACCCAAATTGTTGTAAGGTACTCCGGCTTGCCCATTACCATCACATTCATTGAAATAATCAGCAGTTACACGATAGGTACTCCAACCTACAGAATAATCCATTGCACCTTGAGCAGGAGGACAGCGAACTGTATCCTCAAAGCTCCAGTTATTAACCAAGTTTTGAGAATGAGAAATACTGCTTAAAAGCAAGCACACTATTATTGTATAAATATATTTCATCATGTATAATTAATTATTCATCCCTGCCCAGGCACCAAAGTAGGAACAGCCTGAACCATCAGAATTAATAGCTCCTGCTAAACTACCAACGAATGTATTCTCATAGGCATTTGCTTGGTGATTTTGGTTCCCAGCATTATAACCCACGAAAGTACAATAGTTTAAAGTATTAGGATATGCGCCCGCTCCTACCCCAACATTGATGCTTGTTGTGTTGTTATTATGCCAAAGCACAGGATTACCATAAATCATGTATGCTTTTACTGCATTACTGATATCAAAATTACCACTGCCAATGCTTACATCTACATTGTCGGTGATTTGAGAATTGACCGTGCAACTAGGTCCAAAATATTTAGGTACAATGCCCAAAACTCCAAGACCATCATTTTTAACAGGAGGTGTACATGGTTGTGATTTTACATAGATAGCACTAAAAAGTGCTATGATTACGAGTATTAAGATTTTCTTTTTCATTTTTATTAAATTTTAGTTTATGATTATTTTTTAAAAAGTTATTGAAATATTTAGAGATGATTTTATTTTCGAAAACTGAAACCCTTTGAAGTTTTCCTGAAAGTTATGAGGGGATGAAATTTGAGGTGGTAATGAAGGATTATAAGAGAGAATATAACTGTTATCAGTTTGTCCACCGACATTTGAATAAATATATGAATAGGAAGATTCCGCCCCGATTGAAAAATGTTTAAATAAATTAATCTGTATTCTTAAAACAGGACCAAAACCAATAGAAAATCCACCAGGAATAATTGATTTACCTGAGCGCCACGATAATAGAACATTAGTTGCAGAATCAAGTGCAATGGAACTATCTGCGCCTGTAATATTTCCATATTTAATATATGAAAATAAGATTCCACCAAATAACTCTATTTTTTTCTTCCGAACAAGATTCCATTCTATTCCAGGAACATATCTATAATTTGTCTGTTTTACTTCTAATGTATAAAGTTGGTGTTGTACATTCATTACATCACTATGTATAGTCATGTCAATATTTGTAAAACCAACTTCAAAGCGTAAGATTAAGTCATCAGATAAATAGTATTTTGGAATTATACTAAAAGAATAGGATTTATTTCTTTTTTCTCCCGATCCATTTAAAAATCCATCAGACCCGTCAGAAGTATAAGTTAGACCACCTCCATATCCGGGCATCATATCTATATTATTAATTGCAAAAGAGAAGCCCCATTTGTTCTTATCTACATCTTGTGAAAATGAAATATTGCAAATGATAATCAAGACTAACAAGATAATTATATTTTTAATCATATCAATTTATGTTTAGGGTTATTCAATTTTCATTTAGGCTAAGAAAGTAGCCAATACTTTTTTTGGTGGTTAGGGCTTAAGTCTTCTATTTAGAAGAATGCCTAAAGCTTTCTGCCACCTGGCAGTGGCATGGCTATAAATAGAAAAATAAATTCTTCCTGCGCATGGTCACACACATAAGAATTTGGTAAATTGTTTTTTGTATTGGTGTTTGTTTTCCCTACAGCCATGAAAGAAATTAGCATTAGCACACCATTTACCAAGTCACTAAAGAGTTCTTTTAGAAAGTTGAAAAGATGATGGTAATTTGTTATCATGCTTATGCAATAATTTGCAGCCCCAAAATTATAAACAATTTTTAACATTTCCAAATCCTCCCTTAAAATTTTATTCCCTATCTATATAGGCTTACCCGAGTTCCCTGAACGATACATTGACTTCCCTGAACGATAAATAGACCTCCCTGAACGATACATAGACCTCCCTGAACGAAACATTGACCTCCCTGAACGATAAATAGACATCCCTGAACGAAACATCGACCTCCCTGAACGAATTCCCGACTACCTTGAACGAATTCCCGACTACCCTGAACGAATTCCCGACCTCCCTGAACGAATTCCCGACTACCCTGAACGAATTCCCGACCTCCCTGAACGAATTCCCGACTACCCTAAAGGCTTATCCGTGTTCCCTGAAGGCTTACCCGAGTTACTTGAAGGCTTACCCGACCACCTTGAACGAATTCCCGACCTCCCTGAAGGCTTACCCGACTACCCTGAACGAATTCCCGACTACCCTGAAGGCTTACCCGACATCCCTGAACGAATTCCCGACTACCCTGAAGGAATTCCCTAGTTCCCTGAAGGCTTATCCGAGTTCCCTGAAGGCTTACCCGAGTTACTTGAAGGCTTACCCGACCACCTTGAACGAATTCCCGACTACCCTGAAGGCTTACCCGACTACCCTGAACGAATTCCCGAGTTAATTGAACGAAAAATCACCCCTATAGCGGAGCGGTGAAATGCAGGAAGAAGCCGGTTTCTTTCATTCGGTTTACGGAATATTCGAACCGCCAAACCACATTGTAATAGGTCACCAAATCCAGCCCTACTCCGCTTCCCAGCAGCCAATCGTTTGCCAAAGGATTGCCTGCTCCGTAAAATTTATCCTTGGCATAGCCTGCATCGCCAAAGGCCGTGAGGTAGAGCGCTACAGGGATGGAATTGAATTTCTCGGCAGGGATAAATGGCAGATAAAATACCTTGGGCGAGAACAGCTGCCACTTCAGCTCTGCCCTTGCCAAGCCGAAACTCTGGCCGTTTACCACATAATATTCATAGCCGCGGACATAGTCGTTGCCATACCCCAGGGAACTCTGCAAAAAGAACGGCTGGTTGGTGTAGGTGGACGAAAGCCGCCCATTCAGGCCACATTCGAAATAGAACGGTTCCGACAATTTCCAGTATTTCCTGACCGCCCCCTTGAGGTAGGTGATGTTCAAACCCTTCTCCACAAATCCCAATTGCTGCACCATGAAGGTATAGTAGTAGCCCTTGAGCGGATATATCTTGATGTCGCGATAATCCTGCTCGAACTGGTAGGCGATGCTGAAATATTGCTGCGAAGTTTTGCCGTTCAAGAAATAATCATGGTTGAGACTGACCACGGAATCGGAAATCCTATCAAACTTATAATCCAAAAACAAGGTGTGGGTGTTGTAGATTCCATCGCGTTTGGTCACCCTAGCCTCTGCCGAATATTCTTCGAGAGCCTTGATGTTGAAGTTCTTGTAATACGCCTGCTTATTGTCGATGACATTGTAGATTATTTCATGATTGTTGGTATATCCGGCCCCAAAACCCAAGCCTACCTTCTGCTGTTTGTTGATGTAGGGGATGGTGTAGTTCAAGTCGTAGCGATGATAGTAGCCGTCTCGTAAGGACAAGGAGAGGGTTTCGTTCCTTCCTCGGAAATTGTTCCACACCAGGTAGCCTCCATAAACCACACGGTCGAAATTTTTCGTCAGCCACCATTCGTTGAAGTTCCTTTCATGAATTTCGAAGATGGGAATGGGCCACCAATACCATCTTTCCTTCAGTAGAATGACGATGTTTATGTCATTTCCATTGGTGTGGTAATAATTTATTTCCACCGAATTGAACAGGGAGGTGTTGTACACGTTTTCCTTGCTGCGCTGCAATATTTTGGCCAGGTTTACCGAATCGATGGTGTCGCCTTTTTGAAAAGTCAGCTCCCGCAGGATGATGCTCTGTTTGGTGATGGTATTGCCGATGATGAGCAGGTCATTGACCTTCAATATTATCTTGGAAGAATCAGTTTGAGCGAATGAATGGATGCCAGAATTGAAAATGATTAAGCCAATGATGACAAAAAATAAGTATCGGAATCTTGGCATTTATTGAAATAATGGTCTGCTAGATGTTCAGGTAGTTCATGAATGAATCATATCGGTCCTGCATGTCCTCATTGAACTCGCTTTCCTGATAAGTGGCCTTCACATCATATTCATACCGGTTGAAAGTGGCCAAAATTCTCGTAACATCCATCTTGTTTACCTTTATCGTCAAGCCCATTTTGGTAGAATCCTGATTAGGATTGACATATAAACTCAAGATACTCGCCCCATTGCTTTCCACTATCTGGGCAATCTCTGACAGGGAATAATCATTGATGTTCAGCTCGAGCATAATGATGCCACCGGGACTGTTCACCGAGATGAGGGTAGCCATGGCATCCATCAAATCAGGAAGCGTGATGACACCCAGGTATCGTTCCTTGGCATCTAACACCGGCACTAAGGTAAGTTTCATTTTAGTGATGAGCTTTATCACCTCATAAACATGCTGCTCGTCTTTCACAAAGGCACGCATCAAGGAAAGGGCATGGTTTCCGATAGGTTCTTCAGGTTTATTGAGAGCAAGGATGTCATCTTCAGAAATGAAACCGAGAAAATCCTCCTTATTGACGATAGGCAAATGGGTAACTTTAAATTCCTCCATCCAGTTCAATGCCTTCAAACCCGTATCGGAAGTTTTGAGAGGAGGAATACGATCTTTTATCAATTCGCTTGCTAGCATATTCGTGTTAACGTTCGTTTATTATTGATTATTGGAACCAAGATTTATGGGATAGTTTAATATTTGGCGGCAAACATACTATTTTTGCTGCACTATAAGAATTATATTAATCAGATTCATTTCATGACCAAGCTAAGTGTAAATATAAACAAGATTGCAACCATAAGGAATGCCAGAGGCGGCTCCATTCCCAATGTAGTTCAAGCTGCCATCGATTGCCAGCGCTATGGGGCACAAGGAATTACTGTGCATCCACGACCGGATGAACGCCATATTACCAGACAAGATGTTTTTGATTTGAAGCCGGTAGTTTCAACCGAATTCAACATCGAAGGCTATCCATCAAAGGAATTCCTGGAGATGATTTTCGCCGTAAAACCGGAGCAGGCCACCTTGGTTCCTGATGGAAAGGACGTCCTCACCTCCAACGCTGGCTGGGATACCATCAAGAATTTTGATATATTAAAAGGAATCATTTCCGAAATTAAATCTCATGGCATACGCACTTCCATCTTTATTGATCCTGACGAAAAAATGATTGAACATGCGGCAAAACTTGGTTCAGACAGGATAGAACTCTATACCGAAAGCTATGCTTCTAATTATTTGCAAGACAGGGAAAATGCAATTGCAAACTATATCATTGCAGCCAAATGCGCCATTGCAAATGGGTTGGGCATAAATGCAGGCCATGATTTGAATCTGGAAAATCTTGCCTATTTTGCCAAGAATATTCCCGGATTGCTGGAAGTCTCCATTGGACATGCCTTAATAAGCGATGCATTATATTATGGACTTGAGAATACAATTGCCATGTATCTTCGTCAATTGAAATAACAGATGAAGCCCTTCTCTCGTAAATTTGGTGATCATTCCCAATCTTTGGTCATCTTGCATGGTGTTTTCGGTTCTTCTGACAATTGGCAAACCATTGCCAAGCGTTTGTCGGACAACTATTCAGTTTATACTCTCGATGCCCGTAACCATGGGCAATCACCGCATGATGGCTCTATGAACTTCGACAGCATGGCTAAAGATCTCATAGAATTCATTGATGATAATGCGCTCCTTAATCCTATCCTTATCGGTCATTCTATGGGTGGTAAAACCGTTATGGCATTTGCTGATAAATATCCTGATGAAGCCAAAAGCATTGTGGTTATAGACATCGGCCCAAAGAATTATCCCATTCATCATCGGCAGATCATTGATGCATTGTTGTCAATAAATTTCTCCATTCTGAAAACAAGAAAGGATGTGGAAATGGAATTGGGCAAAACCATTCCTGATTTTGGTACTAGGCAGTTTTTAATGAAGAGTCTTTATTGGAAAAACGATACAGAATTGGATTGGAGATTCAATGTTCAGGCAATTAAGGACAACATCAATGAGATAGGCATCGGTCAACTGCACAATCATCCCTACCTTAAGCCAACCTTGTTCATCAAAGGTGATAAATCCAATTACATTTTGGAAGAAGATTGGGATGATATTCTAAAACTCTTCCCACATGCCAAGCTATGCACCGTTAAAAATGCCGGTCATTGGGTACATGCCGATAATCCCGAAGGTTTTATGGAATGCCTGAACGATTTTCTCTCGAAACAATAAACCTATTTCGTCACTCCCAAGCTATCCATTTCCTTAACCGAAATGGTGGGCATGCCAGCTCCCTTTTTTATTTTTGAGATGACGAATTCTGCTGCCTTCATGGCTTTTTCTTCCGTGCTGAACCCCCTAATTCCCGGTACGGCCGGAATATGCGGCTGATGAATGTATGGCTTGTCATTCGCCAAGATATCATATCCCCAGCCAGAGTCTTCATTCTTGTAGGTCTTCACTGTGAGTTTTGAATTAGAGGCCGGACTTTCCATTTTCTTTTGAGACATGGTATCAGCAGATGGAGCCATTTCTTGAGCTGGCGATGGTGATGCCGCAGCGTTTTCTGCTGCTTTTGGAGTTTCATTTTCCTTTGGCTGGTCAGCATTGTTACAAGCCACCGAAAAGACAAGAAGTGTGATTATTAATAAGTTTTTCATTGCTATCAAATATTGATTTATTGGGCAAAAATAGAAAATCTTCAAAGATATCAGCCATGGCACCATCATAAACGCTTGACTTATCACCACAATCATCCAAAATCATCCCACAAAAAATTCTCATTGTTTATTAATTGATACTTTTGCATCAAATAAAATCCTTAACATTATGAAAAATAAAATTTTTACTTGCCCAAAGACCATCCTGTTCCTATTCTTGTTCATCATTCATTATGCAGCTGCGGCTCAAGTCATCACCATGACACAAGGCTTCGATAGCTATGATGGCAGTCTTCCCTCCGTTCCTGCTGGTTGGCGAATAGTCTGGAATTCCACCTCCAGCCCTTCCTATTATGCCTCCACAAACAACTATGGAGCGTCCGCTCCTTCTTACAAATTCGGTGTAGATGCCGACAGCATTATCACCGGAAGCTTTGCCACTTCTGATTCTCTTTCATTTTGGATAAAAGGCCAAGGCGCCACCTTCAGTGATGCGGATACATTAACCATACTCTGGACTGCCGACAGCATTACTTGGCATGTTTTGGCTTACCTCGATTCTTTGCCAATCGTAGGAACCAATATGCAATTTCCGGTTGATCCAAGTGCCGTTAGACTGCTTTTCATCTTCACAAAATACTATGGAAATTTGGCCATCGACGACATCATTCTAACCCACGACACAAGCACAGGCATCATCGAAAAAGCCACTCCTGCCGACATTACTCTCTTTCCCAATCCTTCCAATGGAAATTTTGTGCTAAACAACCCAAATACGGCTATTCGCAATTTCAAAATCACCGTCACCGACATATTAGGCAATGAGGTCATTAATCCATTCGACATGCCCATCCATCAAAGTCAAAATCCCATCCAGCTTTCCTCGCTGAAGGACGGGATTTATTTCCTGCGCATCCTCGAAGGCACCGAATCCACGGTAAAAAAAGTGGCCATCAGAAGATAATTTCTTTTAACAGAAATATTATTTGGGGGCGCCCCTTCGGGTCGGGCTGTTCCGGGGGTACCGTTTTTGCCGCCATCCCCATAAGCCAATATAAGGCGGCAAAGAACCGCCTATCGGCGCCCCTCCCTCATCCCTCGCCCAACACTTCGAAAAAACTAAACAGCCAAATTTGCCAGACAACTCTCGCAACTAGCTTCGAATGCTACTGATAGATTAAATTATAGCTTAAAATCATTGGTTTTTTTGGCATTTGATAACGATTTTACCTAATACTGGAACGCTTAAAGTGTACACTAGAACACTTAAAGTGTACACAAGTACGGGGCAATTTTTCTTCAAAAAGTCATTTCGAAGCAACCTGCCATCAAAACATAGCCCCGATAGTAGCGGCAGCCCGCTGCTTTGTATCGGTAAAGGGCAAGCAGCGGCTATAGAGGATAGCGGGACTGGCCATGATACGAGAAGAAACCATAGGCTTCAAAAAATAATGAATCTCAAAAAGCAAAAACGGGAACAGTATGGCTACCGTCCCCGCTCTTTTGCTATTGAAATACTCAAAAAAACTTATTCAACTATCAACTTTCCAGTCGATAATATGCCTTTATCAGAACTTAATTTATAGAAATACATGCCGTCAGTCAAACCGTTTCTGTTGATGACAATCGTGTTGGCATTGACCATAAAACTTCTGACCTCTTGGCCAAGAATATTTGAAATGGTCAAAACCGTGTTTCTGTCGTTCCTCAAACCGTTCAAATATACCGTGGCTTCGGTATGGACAGGGTTTGGAAATACCAGAATATTGACGCTGTTTTGAATTCCAGGAACGCCTGCACAGGCATCCACATCGAGAATAAAAGTGGCAGTGCCCACACATCCTACCGAATCGGTTCCGGAAATGGTATAGGTGGTGGTAATGGTAGGATTGGCCAACTCCGCGGGCTGATTGGTGCCGGCCAAACCATAGGAAGGCGACCAGGAATAAGCCTGTGCTCCAGAGGCGGTAAGGGTAGTGGAATTATTGATGCAAATGGTATCGGCACCTGTAACCACTATGGTAGGCAATTGCCTGATGGTAATGGTTTCGGTGGTAGTTCCTACGCATCCGAATAAATGACCTGTGACGGTATAAACTGTGTTGATGGTAGGGTTGGCAATGACAGTATCGCCAGTGGTAGTATTCAAGCCAGTTGCCGGAGACCAATCATAAGTGGCTCCGCCATGGGCAATCAATTGGGTGGAAGTGCCCAAACAGATAGAATCGAAACCGGTTACGAAGATATTTGCCACCGAAGAAACGACTATATAAACGGAGTCGTAAGCCAAATTGGTGCAACCATTATTTTTTGCAATGACTTGATACATTGTTGATGCAGTAGGAGTGGCAATGACTGTATCGCCAACGCCACTGCTCAAGGTATTGGCAGGAGACCAAAAGAACAAATCGGCACCGGTAGCGATGATAGTGGCCGAACCACCCGGGCAAACAGTATCGGTACTCACCGTAAGTGAAACACTAGGATTTGGATTCACCGTAATATGGAAAGTGGCAGTAGCGCTGCAACCATTGATATTGGTTCCTGTAACCGTGTAGGTAGTCGAAGAAGTTGGCGACGCACTTACATTGGCCACATTGGTAAGATTCAATGCATTGGCAGGAGACCAAGTATATTGATAATTAGAACCTGTTGCAGACATGTTAGCAGAGTTGCCGATGCAGATAAGCGTATCGCCAGTTATGCTCATAGTTGGTCCAGGAAGAACACTAACAGCCATCAGATTGGAAGTTTGTGGGCAGAGGCCATTGCTGCCAACAAGGGTATAAGTACCAGATGAAAAGGCATAATAAGTTGCACTGGTAGCACCGGTTATCAGCACATTGTTTCGATACCATTGAAAGGAAGTCAAGCCACCAGCGGTATTATACAGCATTACCGAATCGCCTGAACAAACAGTTGCATTGGAAGGTTGGCTCTGCAGCAATGGAACTACGGCAGCACGAACAGTCAGGTTGACACCATTATCAGCCCCATTGATAACAGGAGTGGTGCTGACAACACGGATTCTATAAGCTGTTCCACCGGCGGTGCTATTCTGAGGAATTCTGCAATGAATGGTACCAGCAGCAGTGTCGGTAAGGAATCCAATTTGTGTTGGGAGGGCAAAGCTTCCTGATGGATCGGAAAGTTGCGCTCTAAAAACATTGCCTGAAATGAAAGCGCCGGTTTTTGTGAACGGAACCAGGACACTATCGCCAGGACAAAAAGGAGAACCGGTAATGGTTCCGGTAGTGATGGTATTGACCGCGAACGAAACGAAAGAACATGCGAAAAGGCATATTGCTAGG
>CAIWCG010000167.1 GCA_903911135.1 uncultured Bacteroidota bacterium | reverse complement strand
GGCAAATTTTAAAATGTGAGGGTTTCGGGAACTCCCGAATAGGGCAAATTTTAAAATGTGAGGGTTTCGGGAACTCCCGAATAGGGCAAATTTTAAAATGTGAGGGTTTCGGGAACTCCCCAATAGCTCACTTTTTGATTTTTGGGCTATTCTCGCCTCCGTCAATAGCCCAAAAATTGATTTTTCTGGGTAGCTCGCTGGTGCAATGTCCTAAAATATGTATTGGTATAATATATATGTTTAAGCTATTTCGAAGCTACCTGCCATCGGTAATAGCCCCGATAGTAGCGGCAGCCCGCTGCTTTGTTTCGGCAATGGGGATGCAGCGGCTACAGCGGATAGCGGGACTGGCCATGATACGAGAAGAACCTGTAGGCTCCAAATCATCTCATAAAAAAAGCCGCACCAAATGGTTGGTGCGGCTTTTCTTTTTATGAATGTTGGTCGTTATCGGATGAGGGTGACGAATCCGTCCCAGTTCTGCACTTTGTTCTGATAGGTGGTGGTGATGATGTAGAAGTAGGTGCCATCGGGGCAGTCGTTTCCGGCTTTTGTTTTACCGTTCCACTTGAATTCGGGGTCGTTGGATTCCCAAATCAATAATCCCCATCGGTTGAATATCTCCAAATGGAATTTGTCGAATACGCCGACAGTTATCGGGGTGAAGAATTCGTTTTTACCGTCTCCATTTGGTGAGAATACGTTTGGAATGGTCATCACATCGCAATTTTTCCAAGTAACGCGAATCGAGTCACTGTTATAACATCTGGCATTTGGGTCTTTCGAACGAACGTAATACACTCCGGTGTCATAAACAGTAATGTTTTTTGTGGTTAGGCCGACATTCCAAAGATATAAGGAGTCAGTGCTGGAAGCTACGAGCATCAATGGGTCGCCAGGACACATCGAATCGGCTCGGTTTACCAGATTCTGGGCAGGACGGAATATTCTGAATGAATCTACATTGGTACAGACATTTCCGGTATAGTGTACCTGGGCAAAGAATATCGAGGAGTCGGCATGGCTGATGCTTCCAGGAGAAGTATAGGTGATGCTTTGTGTGGTTTCACCGTTGTTCCAATTGTAGCTTGCGGCACCACCGCCTGCATACAGATTTATTACATCGCCAAAACAAATGGTGGTATCTAACAATCGGGTTACAGGTACATCCACCGTAATATGGAAGGAATCTACAGCAGCACATAAAGAATCGGGAATGGTAACGATGGCGGCATAGTTTCCTGCAGCATTGACAGAGATGGAATTTGTGGAGGCTCCATTGCTCCACTGATAAACGGAGCCGGTGAATGATGATGTTAATGTTTTGGTATCGCCAATGCACAAGGAATCGGTATGGCTTGCAAATGGAGCAGGATGAACATTGATATTGATGGTATCATATCTGCTGCAAGCACCGGGATTATAAGTTACTTTCAAGATGATGGTCTCAGAAGTTTGAGGATTGACGGTCAGGGAATCGTTGCTTCCCAAAGAAGTGGAAGTAGAGGTTCCATTATACCATGCAAATGCATATCCCGCACTATCCTTAGTGGATAAAATAACCTGATTGTTGCTGCAAATGGTAGAATCAGGGAAATGGGTTAAGGTTGGATAAGGGTTGACATGAACATTCTTATGCCCAGTGGCGGATCCACAATGGTTTACCGCAATAACACTCATCTGGAACAAGCCAAGAGAGTCGAAACGTATATTGAGAATATTGTTAGCCGTATCGATTACATGTCCGAAATTGGATGTCCAATCGTAATAGGTATTCTGCCCGAAAGGAACGGTATATGTAGCAGTATCATGCTGGCAAACTTGGAATAATCCGGTAACATTTACTGCAGGGAGATTGTCAACGATCAATGTATCAGGTGCGGAAACCGGCCCAGCACAACCGAAATTCATCTCTTGAACGGTATAAATAAAATCAAAGCCTCCTGCACCAAACTGAACCAATAGATAATTCTGTTCCAGCGTATTTGGGTTTAACTGTAAACTGTGCCAAATATATTGGGAGTTTGAATTATAAGGATTAGGCAAGAAATAAATCAAATCACCAGGGCAAATGTGACCTGTTACAGGTTGGAAGGTCGAATAATAATATTCATCAACTGAAGGAGGAGTGTCAGCTGGTGCACCAATGGTAATATGGATTAAATTTCCCAACGAACTATCCTGATAGGTGGCATTCGTAGCAACTACTCGTCCATAATATGCTCCAGGAGCAATTCCCCAAGACATCAATGTTGCCAAATTAGGAATGATGATTCTAACTATCGTATCACCAGTTGCAGCTTGTTGTCCGATAGCTCCTAAAGTACCGACCTGCGCAAAAGTCATCATGCTTTTTAATTCAACCTTAAAGATATTACCAGGAGCATATGCTTGGTTGTTTGTAAAGGAATGCACATCTACATCTAAAACAGAATCTGGGGAGATGTAAGCAGAATCAGTTGGTGTCAAGCAAATCTGAACATTACGATGTTCATTGGTGTTTATATCGCAATGTTGAATACAGAATGGTCCAAATAAGGATCCGATTGTAGCAGGTTGATTCCCAACGATTCGGATGTAATAGTTACAACCATCAGGAACATCAGGCACAATGCCTGAGACTGTACCCGGAGGATAAACATATGTTGCAGAATCCAGATTATCTGTACCGACAATGGTTGGATTAGAACCGAAATTTCCATATTGATCTGATAATTGAGCAACATAATTATTATTTAAATGCCAAGTTCCGCTAGAATAAAATGGAATGTCAATCACGCTTCCGACACAAACGGCATTAGTATCCATTGTTACTACAGGTTGTAGGGTAGTAATTGTGTTCGGGCATGCTACAACAGTAAAGCAACCGCTAACTACACCTGAAAACGCAGGTGGTGGTGACATTCTATCTACTCTAACCTTATAACAAGGGCCAGTATGCCATGAACTTGGAACATTAAAACCTAGAAAAGTAGAGGTTGTAGGAGCGAAAATATCAAACACAGCTATTTCCTGCTGTGTTGCAAAATTTCCAGTGGAGTCAGATAAATAAACAGCATATACACCATCACATAAGGTATCAGAAAGTGTCACTTGGAAAAAGAATGAACTGTTCTGACAAACTGTATCTGGCTGAATATTTGAAACTGTAGCTGTAATATTGGTATTGAAATCTCCTGCAATAATGACATCATCTACCGCAAATGAATTCGTATCAGCTGCGCTCGCTGCAGAATTTACCCATCGGAACCCGAACTGTAAGCTTGAAACGCCATTAAAGAGTGGGTTGGTTATGGAAACATACTGCCAACAATGAGTATTATGATATTCTGAAGAACCGCATTGTGTCCATGGACCATTATTGATGCTATAATAAACTTCCCCCCAAGCTGTGGCAGAACCCATGCAGTTATAAAAAAAATTGAAACTGGTATTGGTCATTCCCTGTGTGCAGACACCACTGGTCATATAAGCAAACCTATCGGAAGCATTATGTGGATCATAAATAGCATTTGCTGGAGAAGCCGTATTTGCATCATATATATGCAGGTATTTACCAAAAGGGGCATTGGTTATGGTTCCACTGCACGTACTATCTTGGGAAGGTGTGGTTGGATAGGAGGTGTTGAATAAATTATAATCACCATTCACAATCCATTGGTTTTGGCCTGTATTGGAACCTACACCTGTTGCGTTTATGGTAAAGGAGGTGCCACCTGATTCAAAATTTTCATTGAAAACCAAAATGGTCTGTCCAAAGGAAATAAAGGCTGAAAAACAAAGTGCAAAAGCAACTAGCAGTAAAGATTTTTTATTCATGTTTTTATGTATTTAGATTGTATATTAAGGCGTTATTTTCGGGAAACAAAAGTAGTATAATTTATTTAAACTACCAAATCCTTACTGAAAAAACTTATTAACATTAACATTATTCATTATAAAATCAATGCTAATAGTCCAAATATCGTTGGAATAATACCTGCAGATAAGCTTTCCCTTTCCGTTCATAAATATCATTGTTTTTAGATTCTGGTTGCGACCAATGGGTTCTTCTTTTTCCTAAGTAATCATATACAATCCAGTCAATCCGATTCTCCATTGCAGTATCTCGCTGAACCCATGCAAACCCTTCAGGGAAAGGGTAATAGGCGAATTCCGGTGCAATAGGATTGAAGAGATTCTTGCTCCATTTATATTCTTTATGCTCCATGCCAAACTGTGCCAATATGGTTGCGGGAATATCCACTTGAGAACTGACCCGTGACACCTTTTTGCCCTTATATTCTGGCTTCAAAACATTTCCATAAAGCATAAAGGGGATATGTTTGTAGGGTGGGGTCTTGAAATCCCAGTCTCGTGGAGAGTTGTGGCTATGGTCTGCCACTATTACGAAAAGGGTATTTGCCCACCAAGGTTGTTTTCGGGCTTCTTCAAAGTAATTTCCAAGGCATCTGTCAGCATAAAAGGCAGAATTGATATAATCCTTTTCTCGTCCTCCCCAAGGGAAGATGTTTTTCATCGGATAATCGTAAGGTGCATGGGTGCTTAAAGTGAAAATACTGGTAAAGAAAGGTGTCGGCATCCTGTTTTGTTCCTCCAAGAACTTCTTGAAAACATATTCGTCATGATAGCCCAAGCCTCCTTTGGGTATGGTGGAGCCAAAATCGTTGAAATCAATGATTTTGTCAAAGGAATTGAAGGTTAGGTATGCTTTTATGTTGCCATATTCCAGTTGACCGCCAAAGATATAAAGCGAATGATAGTTAAGTTTGGCCAAATCATTCTTTATGCAAGGCAAATGCTCGAACTTGTTGATTTGTTTAAGTATCGAGGTGTTCGGTTGGGCTGGGAAGCCGCTAAGAATCGAAGCCATGCCTTGCTCGGAGCGGTCTCCACAGGAGAACATGTTGGTGAAGAGCAGTCCGTCTTTCGTCAGCTTGTCGAAATTGGGTGTCAACGAATCATAACCGCCCAAAGCCTTGACAAGATCGGCAGACCAACCCTCGAGCAGGATAAAAACCAGGTTCGGACGGGTGGTGGTGAGGACTGAAACGGTGGTGTCTTTCGGGATGGCATAAATCGAATCCACTATCGCCTCCGCTTCCTTGGGAGGCATCAGTTTATAAGGATTGTTATCGAGATATTTATAATTATGAACGATGGAATGAATCAGGTTCCAGCCCGAGTTGACTGCGGCATCATTGAGAATATTCGTCTTGGAATAGTAGCAGATACTTTGATTGATGGGCACCGGCCCCATGTCTCCCCTGATGCCTAGGAAAATGATGAAAGGCATGACCAACCCGAACAAGGCACTGAAAAGGTAATTCCTTTTGCTTTCCAAGGTCTTCTGAAAGACGAATTTTTGATAAAGATAATAGCCCAACATAAACTGGATGCCGACCAAGACGAGCGTCAAGATGGTGATGCCCCACGAAGCGGTCTTCACCACTTCCGACGGATGCTCGAGATAGGTGAGCGCCTTGTAGTTCATCTTGGTTTTCCATTCGTCATAGAGCCCCTGTTCCACCGCGGTGATGATGGAAAACACCAGCACCATCAACAGGGTATAGCCTTTCGAGATGTAGGCAATGACTCGATGGTTCATCAGGCTCTGGATGAGCAGCAGCAGGAAGGGCAAGGCGATGATGTATCCCACTGTGGACAAGTCGAGGCGGGCACCAAACAGGAACGAGGCAAGGATGGAAAAGAAGGGCAGTTTGCTGATTTCTGGCAGGTGATAAATCAAGAATACCAAGCGGTTTATCTGGAAGAAGGCGTACCAGAAAAGCACTTGCCTGATGAATGATTTTAGCACCGACAAAGGCATGATAAAGGATAGGATTAAATTATTGGGGCGAAGATAAGGATTGAGGATAAATTGTCTGTTGATGATACGACTGATGTGCTTATGATAGCACACTGAAGGTGATGCAATTATAAGAGCATCAAGGGTAATTATGAATTATGAGTCATGAATTATAAATGATTGGAATTTATAATCTATAATTCATCAATGATGATTTCTTACACCGCCTTCACAAACTCGAACACCACGTGGCTTGGGTTGGTTCCATCCAGGTTGGTGGCCACCCAGTTGTGCTGTGTCAAGTCCCATGTGGAGGTGAATGGATCGATGGTTACCGGTGCTCCATCATTAAAAGTGATGAAACGTGTGGCTGCATGTGTGCGGTCGTAAGAGGTGCCTATATTCAGGCTGGCTCCTACCACCGTCACCTTCACTTTTTCGCCTGGTTTGAAGGTCTTGGTGCCAAGATATTTCGTCATCATGGCATTCACTGTTTCGGTGAAACCAGTGGTGGCGTGCACCCTAATCAGGTTCAAAGGAAACCATGAATCGATGTTGGCTCGGCGAGTGTTTACATCCAGAATGGTGGCGTTCATCACCTTGGCATATCCAAGATTTTGGTCCATCACTCCGGCACATACCATCAGTTGTTTTCGGATGTTTATGGAGCTGGTGGATACATCGTCTATCTCCGTATGTTGGGTGGTGGTGGTGCCTGTCAAATCGTCGTGATACGCCCGCACTTCTATGGCTGCGGCAAGCAATACCAGATGCAGGTCCATGGCTATTGCCAAGGCATTGACGCTGTTTGCCCGTTGGGCATAGGTGCCTTCGTAAAACCTGTTCAGGTTGGCGCCGAATATCAATTTATATTCGTCGGTGGTAGAATCGTAATGCGTACTCACCAATATCTTGAATCGCTCCAGCTTGGTGGCCATCAGGTCGAATTTGGCCACCTTGAAACCGGTAAATACCGGCTGCGAAGCCATCTCTTCGGTCCTGTTTCCGGCCATCACCATCAGGGCATCATCCACCAATTTATAATTGTTGTACATGATGAGCTGCGTAGCGCCATTGTCCTTGCGGGCCAAACAGATGGTAAGGTGGGCGTTCGATATTTCGATGCCTTGTTTTATAGACCTCGCCATTGGTTCCTCAAAGGGACTATTGCTGCTTGGCCAGTCTGATGTTGCGTCGCTCATTTGTTTATATTTTTTAATGATTATTAATTCTCGAGGCGGTAAAGATAAGCTATTGGTTTATTCTTTCAAGCAAATAACTCGGTAATTGTGGTAACTAATGATCATCTCAACGGTAAATCATCAAAAATATATTTTCTAGCCACAAGTGCTTTGCCTAAAAATGAACCTTTTTCTTTATCAAATATACCACATGACCACTAAAAATCGTGTTTGACGTCCTCCGCAGCTACGGAGGATGGCAAAGTGACGTTTTTGAATGCCTCCGTAGCTGCGGAGTATCCTAAACACGCATTTTTGAAGTCCTCTGTTGCAACGGAGGGCTCCAAACATGTTCTGTAGATGTCCTCCGTTGCTGCGGAGGGCTCCAAACACGTTCCTTTTCAGCCTCCGTAGCTGCGGAGGGCTCCAAAAACGTTATGTAAGCCCCCTGTGTTGCAACGGAGCCCCTTTTTCATGAATTCTTGGCTATATTCTGATAAAGGATACCTTATATATAGGTATGTTTATTTGTTTGAGTTGGGGATGGGGTAGCTGTGTGGAGACTTTTATGGGGTGAAGATGTTTCGAAGCTACCTGCCGTGGAAGCATAGCCCCGATAGTAGCGGCAGCCCGCTGCTTTGTGTCGGGTTTGGGGATGCAGCGGCTACAGCGGATAGCGGGACGCACCATGATACGAG
>CAIWCG010000166.1 GCA_903911135.1 uncultured Bacteroidota bacterium | reverse complement strand
TAAAAGGTTAAATAACTATTTAAATTTATATATTTTTACTTGAAAAAAAATTATTTATTCTAAATTTATTGTTCAATTATTAATAATCTGCCTTATCTCTTCCAAGAAACGACATTACACATCTAAAACCAATATAACATTTTGCCGTATCTTGATATTCGTAGGATCGAGTGCCAGTTTGAAGAAAATATCCAACATCCTTCCAAGACCCACCCCTAATCACCTTTCTTTTTAATGCAGGCAAATCATTATCATCAGCATTATAGGAATAATCTGGACTTAGGTCATGAATAAAACTATAAGCAGATTCATCAAATGCGTTACTTGTCCACTCTGCAACATTCCCAGCCATACAATATAAGCCGTAATCGTTTGGCCAATATGAAGTAACTTTTACAGTATACACGCCTCCATCATCAATGTAATTTCCTCTCATTGGTTTAAAATTCGCTAGAAAACAACCGCGACTATTTCTGATATATGGACCGCCCCAAGGGTATGGGGATAATTGTAGCCCACCACGTGCAGCATATTCCCATTCAGACTCTGTTGGCAGTCGATAATCGTCAGGTATTGTTGATTCAACAGCATCAAGATACGAAACTAAATATTGAGTTCTCCAAATGCAAAATGCAGTTGCTTGCTTCCAACTAACTCCAACAACTGGATATTCATCATATGCAGGATGCCAAAAATATTTCCGAGTAAGTGGTTCATTAAATGAATATGTATAATCGTGAACCCAAGCCAAAGTATCAGGATAAACATTAACAATATCCTTTTTAATAAAAACGGATCGATCGGTCATCCCCTGTTGCCTATTTGCCTTTACCGCTGCAGCCTTTAAATCAATCCAATAATATTCAAACATCAACTTTCGAGTATCAATTTCCTTTCTTTTATAATACCTTTCAGCTTCTGGAAGGAATAATTCAGCTAATGTCTCAGTATTTGCTTCATCATCCCATTTTATTTTTTTCTTCCAATTAATTCGTTCGTTGAATTCCCCCTCATCAACTAAATGATCTCCACCGATTAATCTATGAGCTAAAGAATCACGTACCCAATAAACAAATTGTCTATATTCATTATTTGTAATTTCGGTATTATCCATCCAAAAAGCAGGGACAGTAACAGTCTTGCTTTGTGCTGTTAATGAATATGGGACATCTTGATCACTAGGCCCCATATTATATGACCCAGCAGGTATATACACCATTCCATATGGATCCGCTTGATACCATTTGGTTCTGTGTTGTACACCAACTAATTCCCCATGATCTCCAGAACAACTTGCTAAGAATGTAATAATAACAGTTAGAAATATAAACATCTTATATTCTTCCAACTTGAAATTATACTTACACATATTATTTTTCATTTATATCTTTTATTATTACCTAAACCCAAAAAAATTATTAGGTTCTTTCTAACGGGGATAATAAATAATAGTTACATTTTAATTATCTTTGCTTACCACCTAATGTCCTAACATTTTCATGAGTTGTAATTTTCCTTGGCTTAGACGTTGGTTTAAAGCAATAACCAACCATAATTTCATGCGAACCATTACTATAACTCTTAATATCTGACATAGTCAAATCATATGAGTAACCAATTTTAAATCCATCTTTTTCAAGGCCTATCATTGCAACAATTGCATCTTGCAATCGATATGAAACTCCTCCCCAAAACATGTTTTTATAAATTGCTCTAGCATTGATATCTAATTGAGTTGAAGCCCCATCAGACTTTACTAGTACAGATGGTTGTAATTCAATATTATCATTAACAGGGAATTTATATCCTCCCATGAAATAATAATGATGAGCTAAAGAAGATGTTACATTTCCATATTTTATTGCACTAGCAGCTAAATGTGTAGTTGATAAACCTAAATAATAATCAGTAGTATTGTAGTATGCACCAAAACTAAAATCAGGAGCTGTACCTGCAACACTTCCAGGAGTACCTGAAGCAAATGGAATAGCCGGATCGCCCGCTTGATTATAAAAAAATGTACCACTCAATGAATTTTGAACAAAACCAACATCTGCTCCTAATCCTAATTTTCCATCACCTAATGACATTCTATAGGCATATGCAACTTTAATTGCAAGTTGCTTTTGTAATCCCAATTGATCGTTTAATACATTCAATCCAACACCTCCATAAATTTCATCAATAGCGGCATCTGCACTAAATAATAATGTTTTAGGATCCCCAGGGAAATTATTCCATTGGTCTCTATACATTAAGGTTCCGCATATAGCATCATTACTTCCAGCATATCCTGGATTAACAGAAAGTTTGTTGTACATGTTCATAGAAAATTGAGGATCCTGCTGGGCAGATGCACTCAAAACAGAACAAACTATCACCGCAATTGTAAAGATTTTTTTCATGTTTTTTTGTATTAATTTTAAATGATTATTATGTCGATCAGATATACTTATTAAATTTCAAGGCGGTAAAATAAGGGATAAAATTTCTTATTACCAAATTTTTTAAGTTTTTTTTTTTCGTTTATCATCAATTATTACTTAGTTTAACTAGTTAAATTTATTAAAAGTTTGCCACCATCTTTCAGGTATTTCGTCATTTGTTGCTGCTTTATAATCCTTATAAGAACAAGGTATCAAATTATTCTGGTAATATTTTAACTGGTTCAAATTATTAGGGATTTCCATCCACCACCTATCGGTTTTTTTACTCTTATAAAAAATTAGTTCTTGACTCATAGTTTTAACATTTACACGATATTTTACGAAGCTATCCTTAGAATCCATCGGTTCTTCCTTCTTTCTATTATAAAAACCATCAATAAAATACCATAACATTTCAGCAACCAAATAAGAAGTCTGTTGGTGATCATCTATGTTTGAATTGACTTCATATATGCCAAGGGATGTTAATTTCTCCGTTAGACCAGCGTATCTGAAAATCTGACAAACTTCCTCGCCATAAAAACCATTTGGTGAAGAATTGCCATTTCCTGGAGCATCTGAATATCTAATTGAGGAAACATCAAAAGTTAACATATCAGAGCTTCTAATTATCGGTTCGACCTCCTCCATATCATTACGAACTTGGCCCAACCTATAAACATCAAAATACAATTTTTTCATTAAAGTTATCGCATCACTTCCAACGAAATACGATTGAAAACCAAGGTTGCTGTAATTAAAAAGTATATTGGGTTCATCAGTGATTATCTTGCCCAGGTAAGTTCGTGAATTCAAGTCACTTTTATTTGTTCCTAAATCGAAATGGGAATCAACTGAAACTATATTGACCATCTTGCCTAAAGGCGCGTATGATTTATACTGCGCATATGTCAAATCCTGACTTCCACCAAGAATTATAGGAACAATATTTTTCTTTAATAAATGGGTACAAACATCTGCCATAGCCACATAAGTATCTTCGATGGTATTGCCTATTATCAAATTGCCAATATCAGCAATACGAACCGAATAATCACCACTGTTCAAGCTGTATAATTTTCTTCTGATAGAATCAGGCGAATTTTTGCAACCTTCATTATTATACGCAGCACGCTCCTCAGGGATACCTAAAATAACCATATCAACTTCATCCATATCCGGAAAAGGAGCTCCTTCAGAATAGGTCTTAAATATTGCCCCATAACTAGCTGTATTTTCTCCTAACTCTGGCAATTCTATTTCAAGTGCCTTAAAATACTCAACCAATTCCATTGCTATACTCTATTTTGCCTTGGCCTTCTTTGCTGTAGTTGCTTTTCTTGTCGTCTTCTTTTTCGTAGGGTTTTGATCCTTTGACAATTCAAGACACTCCTCTAAAGTAAGTTCCTTTGGTTCCTTGTCTTTTGGTATTTTTACATTTAATTTCCCTACGGCAATATAGGGTCCGAATCGACCATTTAAAACTTGAACCTCTTTATTTTCTTCAAACGATTTTATGACTTTTTCTGCATCGGATTTTCGCTTTTCTTCAATGATTTCTATGGCTCGTTTATTATCCAGTGCACTAAAATCCTCTCCTCTTTTAAGCGAATAATATTTATCCGAATGCTTGATGAATGGACCAAAACGCCCCTTGCCTGAAGTGATTTCAATACCTTCATAACTTCCCAAATTACTTGGTGCATTGGCGGCATTCTTCTTTTCGTTGATAAGCTCAGTGGCACGTTCCAAAGTTATTGTATAGGGATCATCTTCTTTGTTCAATGAAGTAAAGCCACTGTCATATTTTACATATGGCCCATATTTTCCGATGCCGATGACCACTTCCTTTCCATCAATCTCGCCAATGTTTCTAGGCAATTTAAACAGATCCAAAGCCTCATCAAGCGAGATGGTTTCTATTCTTTGGCCTGCCTTTAGGTTGGCATATTGAATCTTTTCACCCTCTTGGTCGGATTTTAATTGAACCAAAGGCCCAAAACGGCCAATACGAACCAAAACTTCCTTGCCAGTCTTTGGGTCGGTGCCAAGCAACCTTTCACCTGTGGCACGTTCGGATGTAGCCTGAGCTGTCTCTACCGTTTTATGAAAAGGATCGTAAAAATTACGCATCATCTTGGTCCAGTTGATGGTTCCCTCAGCTATGTCGTCAAACTTCTTTTCTACATCGGCGGTGAAATTATAATCCAAGATTTCCTTAAAGTTGGTTACTAAGAAATCATTCACCACACCACCGATGTCTGTAGGAAACAATTTCGCCTTTTCAGCACCTGTCATCTCCTTTTTTGTTACCGTTGAAATCTTGTCGTTTGCCAAAGTCAAGACTTGATATTTCCGCTCCTTTCCAACCTTATTCGTCTTTTCCACATAGCCTCTTTTCTGTATAGTCGAAATGGTTGGGGCATAGGTGGAAGGCCTACCGATACCGAGGTTTTCCAGCTTCTTTACCAAACTTGCTTCAGTATATCTTGGTGGTGCCTGCGAGAATTTTTCGGTGGCAGTCATTTGTTCAAAAGCAACTTGCTGACCGGATTTCATCGGTGGCAAAAGTCCCTCTTTTGTTTCCTCGTCTTCATCATCCGAAGACTCCATATAAACCTTCAAGAATCCATCAAACAAAATCACTTCGCCTGTAGCAACGAATTCATCATTCGTCTTGTCAGGAATGATGGTGGCAATGGTCTTTTCAATCTTGGCATCGGCCATTTGTGAGGCTATGGTACGTTTCCAAATCAAGTCATACAACCGGTTTTCCTTTTCATCATTCGAGCGAAGCGATGACACATTCATATAAGTAGGCCTAATGGCTTCGTGAGCCTCTTGCGCTCCCTTTGATTTGGTGACGAATTGGTGCGGATCAGAATATTTTGCTCCGAACGTTTTGATGATTTCTTCGGCGGCAGCATTTACTGCAGTATCCGACAGACTCACCGAATCCGTTCTCATGTAGGTTATTTTTCCACTCTCATAAAGTTTCTGTGCCACGAGCATCGTTTGGGCCACGGAAAATCCTAATTTCCTGCTAGCTTCCTGCTGCAAGGTGGAGGTGGTAAATGGTGCTGAAGGTGTCCTGTTGGCGGGTTTTTTCTCTACGCTTCTTACCTTATAATTCGCACCTACCAGTTTCTCCAAAAAAGCCTGTGCATCCTCTTCTTTCTTGATTCTTTCAGGGAGTTCTGCCTTGAAGCTGATGGCTTGTCCGGCATCGTTTGGAGCATTGAAAAACGCAACCACCTTATAATTCGAGGTGACGTTGAAACTGTCTATTTCGCGCTCCCGCTCCACTATCAAACGAACGGCAACCGACTGAACACGTCCTGCCGACAAGGATGGTTTCACCTTGCGCCAAAGTATCGGAGACAATTCAAAACCTACCAGCCTGTCCAATATCCGTCTGGCCTGCTGGGCATCCACCAGATGCATGTCTATCCTGCGAGGATTATCGACAGCATGCTGAATGGCAGACTTGGTGATTTCATGAAAGACGATGCGGTTCGTTTTGGCCACATCCAGTTTCAGCGCCTCTGCCAAATGCCAAGAAATGGCCTCCCCTTCGCGGTCCTCATCCGTTGCCAGCCACACTACCTCCGCTTTTTTCGCCGCCTTGGTCAAATCGGCCACCACCTTCATCTTGTCGTCGGTGATTTCATAATGCGGAGCAAAATCATGTTCCACATCTATTGCCTTGTCGTTTTTCGGCAAATCGCGAATGTGACCATAACTTGATTTCACTTCGAAATCAGGACCCAAAAACCCTTCAATGGTCTTGGCTTTCGCCGGAGATTCAACTATCAATAAATTTTTTGCCATATCTTTCCTTGCCTATTTTTATTCAGATTTTGGGCGCAAAGTAAAGCATAAAGTTTTTAAACTCGCAAACTTTTTTTGAAAACGCCATCCATTGCCCATTAAAATTCATCCCTCAAAATACACTCCTATATATATAGGTACAAGCATTATTTTCTTTCCATCCTCAACACAAAAAAGCCCTCCGCCTTGAATCTTCAAAACGGAGGGATTGAAAAATACCTTTCCTCTTTTAAATGGCATTAGGTCCAATGATTCGGTTTTCTACAGATAATTCTTGAAAATGATTGAAAATATCTTGAATAAAAAACCTTGCTATTTTATTTTCAAGCTGTTTTAGCTTAAAAATACAGAAAAAAATGGGTTAAGGGTTCATTCAAAGTCCAACATCGTTGTCTTATAGTCAAAGTGTGTCGCGACACAGTTCAACTACGTCGCGTCATAGTTTGGTTCTGTTCGAACGAACTCTGGTTCTGTTGGAACGAACTCCAAGTATGTTGCCATCGAGTCGAGGTTTCAGACGAAGATGTAGGGTTTTGTTCTCCTGAAAACCAGTTTCGTTCGAACGAAGTCCAACTGTGTTCCAACAGACTCAAAGTGTGTCGCGTTACACTTCGACGTTTCGGAGCCATAGTTTCAGTCCGTGGCAACAGAAACCAACTTCGTTCTAACAGAACCCAAGTTCGTTGGAACAGAGTTGAACCTCATGGCAAGGTATTTTGAGTAGTTTTAAACGGAATTGGAGCTTATTGAAAGAAAATGAAAACCCCATTACTTGGAATTCTCAATATATATTTCCAAATATTACATGCGCCAACAAGCTGGCAGGAATGGGCAGGTAACATTTTTCGGTTTTGGCTGGTATAATTAACATTATAACCAATCATCAAAAATGGTAACCCTAATTACATCGCTCCGTATAAAACGGCTTTGAGCTCTTCAGCTAACAATTTATTATCAACCCATCAATCGAAAAAATATGAATCATTCATTACGCATTTGCATTTGTTATCGCACATTAATCATCGTTTGCCTTAGTTTGGCAATGATGAGTGCCAAGGGCCAATTTTTCACCAATAACCCAAGTTGCTTCCCCACCAATTCGTCTGCGAACAACATCATCAAGTCGTTTTCGATAGGCAGCAGTTTGTGCGCTCCCACCAATTCGTGTGGCACCATCACCTCCGTTATCGGCAATCCCTATCAGCTCGATGTGAGCAACATAGGCAACGATACCGGTGTGGCCAATCCGAACATTCCGATGGTGAGCATCACGAGAAAAAATGCGGATAAGGGCGTAGGGCTCATGCTTCGCGGTCCGCTAACGAATGCCAACCCTTGGGTGGACAACTGGATGCTTGGCGAACGGGTGAATGCTAACGATTTTGAAATCATGAACCTGATGACGAATCAAGTGGGCGGTTGCCCGAATGTGGTTCCATCGATGACGCATCCGCATAATTCGGTGGCCTTGCACATCAATTCGTCGAACAACAATGTGGGCGTAGGTACCATCAAGCCGAATGCACAACTGCATGTTGTTTCGAGTCCGGGTTCCAATTCCTTCGCCATTCAAAGGATGGAAAACGGCAACCAGAACAATTATCTGGGCATAGAACTCACCTCCAATCCTACCGGAACATTGGAGCAACATACCTTGACACCTGGCAGTGTAGGCATCGTGCTGAACAATGATGCATCGAACAGTGCAGGATTGGGTTATATGGTGCTTTCGACCAAGGGATATAATCTGGCTGCTGCCACCGAAGGAAGAAACGATATTTTGATAGATGACAAAGGTCGTGTTGGCATAGGCGATGGGTTTTATAATCACATGACCGAATTCAGGAAATATTTGCCAGCAGCCCAGCTTCATGTCAAGCCCCTGAATTCGAAAGATGCCATCAGGATAGACCCTTATGTGGCTCCAAACAATGGCAATTCGGCAACAGGAGAGCTGCAGTTCAGGACTTTGGGGAATCTTGCCAATGATGCCCATCAGGCGTTTACATATGTTGGGTTTAAGGCCCCATCTGCCACGGTTCCTGCCAACAGCAGCACTATCTGGGTATTGCCTTCGAATGACGGTGCCCCTAATCAAGTGCTCTCCACTGATGGAGCAAAGAATTTGGTTTGGCAAAGCATAGCAACCAACAATACCAACGTTACCATCAATTGTCCTGGAACCGTCAATCAGCTACCCAAATGGACCAGTGTCAACCAATTGTGCAATAGCTTGATTTATGATAACGGGACCGGAGTAGGCATCAACAATGCCAATCCTGTGAATAGGTTTGAAGTAACGGGGAATGCATCCATAGGTTATCCTTCGATAGCTGCACCTGCAAATGGTCTCATGGTTAATGGACAAACAATGATTGGAACAACGAGCCCTGCATTCTGCGGACAGTCATTTAAATTCAGGGTTGCGGATAACACTTCGAACTTGATGAATCTGGAACGTACCGATGCCCCCTATCAGAACAGTTTGAGTTTCATCATGTCCAATCAGCCTTTTGGCAATACTGTTTCGAAGACCTTCTTACATAGTGCTTCGAGTGCCGTCATATCACTAAACAATGAAAACAATACCGCCAATGATTTAGGATTTTCCACCCATGGAAGCTGCATAACCAATTCGAATGCTTGTTCTTCGATTGACATGGTGATAAATTATCAAGGAAACATAGGAATTGGTGTACCGGAGTTGGATAATCTGAATACCAACAATCAGGGCATAAACAATAGCAATGCCGGCAATAAGCTGGCTGTTGGAGGTGAGATTCAATCTGGCAGTGCATTTGCCAACTTGCCATGTTCTGCCAACTTGGGAGCTGTAGATGGAGCCATCAGTTTATGGACACATGGTGGAGGAGGTCACAAAATAAAATTCATTCCAAGCAATAATATGACTGCAGACAATACCTATACTTTGCCAGCAGGATATGGAACGAATGGTCAGGTGCTTACTACCGATTCGTTGGGCAGGTTATCTTGGGCACCAGGAGGAAATATCGTAACGAACAATTTAAATTGTTCAATCGGTGGGATAGCAAACCAACTAACTAAATGGGTAAGCCAAACCGAAATTTGCAATTCTGTTATTACCGATGATGGGAATAATCATGTTGGTATAGGTACAGTCAATCCTATCAATACTTTTGATGTTAAAGGCAAGACCGTGATTGGCTTTGGTTATGCTGGAGTTTTTTCGGCAGCAGCAGACAGCAATGTCAATCATGTTCCTGATTTATTGGTTGCAGGTGGGGTTGGTATCGGGACTGCATTGCCAGGCCTTTCAGGTTCGATGCTAGAGGTAAGAGGCGAAATCCAAGCAGGCACTCCCAATAATCCGAATTGTGGATGTGATGGAGGTGCTGACGGAGCATTGAGCATGTATTCCTTATCATCAAACAAGAAAGTGGTATTTCATCCGAATCCTATTATGACGTCTCAAAATGATTATATCCTCCCTGCTAATACAGGTGGTGGTGCCATTCATGATGGATATGTTCTCAAAACAAATGGCCAAGGAACCTTGCGATGGGAAAGTGAAACATCCGGTAATTTAGGTTTGGTTTCCTCTTGTTCATCAGGAGCAATAAACAATCGTGCAACCAAATTCGATGGCAATGGAAACGAAATATGCAATTCAGTTATGTATGACAACGGAACTAATATAGGCATTGACGGTGGTTGTGCATTTGATAATTATTTTTCCAATTCAAACAATCCGCTTGACAAACTCCAATTGGCTGGAGGAAACTTCCGTCTTGGTGAAGTTATAGGCGTTCCTACACAACCTCCCTATGGACCATGCGCTAATACGGATTACGGAAGGTTCCTGATTTTTTCCGGCGGCTCTCCATTGGCAGGTTCATCGGATAATTTGGATCCTTTATGGATATCACGATTCAATTATCAAGCAACAGAAGCTGGTGTAGGAGATCGTTCGCAATTAAGGGTTAACATCGGTGATGATGCTGCAGACGCCACCAACTCACATGATTTATTCAGTGTAGGAACAACCTTGCCAGAGGCCTCCATTTCAAATTACCATTGGGTTCAGCACATGTGTGTAGCTTCGAATGGAAATGTTGGCATTGGCCGCAGTTTGGATACTGCATTGACTTCAGGATATTTAGCTGATTTCACCAATGATGATGTGGCTTTACCTTATCGACGATTAGAGATTTTGGATAACAGGAACAGTCCACAATTCAGGATCACTCAAAAGAAATCTTCCATACCGGGTTCCAGTACGTACACTGATTTTCAAACTACTGCCCAAGGAAATCTTTTGATCAACACCAGTACCTTCGATGGCATGTACACCTATGGTGGAAAAGTTGGGATAAATTTTGTCTATCCGATGCAGCCAAGCCAAACTTTGGATATAAATGGTTCGCTGCGCATTACAAGTTACCCAGGTGCGATGCAAAGTATTTTGGTTAATGATGGCAATGGCGTCGTTGGCCATACCTGTCCTGGTTGTTTACCATATGTTGATGTTGCTTCCAATGGCTTGCATCTGGAAGGTAGTGGTCCTTTCAATCTATATTTAGGGCAGCAGTTTTGCAAGATGGGCGATCCCGGCAAATTGCTTTTCTCTACCGAAGTGCCAATGGACAATAATAACTTCATCTTCAGTCCTGGCGCTTTATCTTCAACAAATCCTACTTTGCAGAAGTTTCAGAATGACGTGGGAATAGGAATGACCTGCACGCAAACTCCACTTCATGCTCGTTTGGATGTCTTGAACACCACTGAAGATTATGCTGCCCAGTTCGTTACCAATATTCCAAACAGCAATCTTAACAATAATGGTGTAAGGATAGAATGTTCTGGTGCAAACGCCAGCGCTGACAACGTTGGGATGATAAGCGAGATACCAGCCAACTACGGCGCCAACCAAAACAACATTACTTACCGTTCAAACATTTCTGCTACCAGCAACAGCAACAATATCGGCTTCGATTGCAACATATCTGGCACCTCTGCTCAATCCAATTACGGCATAAAGACATTCATCAATGGTGCGAGCCAGAACAATTACGGAATATATGGTTCTGTCGGCTCCTCTGCTACGAACAATATCGGAATATATGGTGAAGCCATAAGCACAACCACAGGAAACAACACCGGAATCAAAGGAATTGCTCAAGGTTCTGCTGCAAACAACATAGGTGCTGATGTTTCTGCGAATGGAAACAACAGCAATGTAGGCATAGAGGCCAATGCCAACACCGGAACCAACAGCAATATAGCCATTGATGCCACCTCCGCTTCCACATCTTCCAATGCCAGCAACATAGGAATCAAATCTACCGTCAATGGTGGGGGGATTACCAATCATGGCATAGACATTACTGCCAGCTATACCGGGTCGAACGACAATTATGGTGGATACATCAATGCCATCAACACAGGCGGTTCTGCAAGCACGCAACATAACTATGGAATCTATGTAAATGCCATCTGTCCTCAATGCATTCAGCCTCCTCCTGTGGGCTTGTTCACCGGAATTCCAGGGAACAACTGGGCTGGCTTCTTCAATGGCTCCGTTTATTCATCGGGCGGCTACTATTATGCCTCCGACAGCAAGCTAAAGAAGGACAAGAAGCCCATAGACGGTGCGATGGACATCATAAACAAGCTGAAGCCTCAAACATATTCCTTCAAGAACGACGAATATCCATACCTGAACCTTCCTGCCGTGAAGCAATACGGTCTGATAGCCCAAGAGGTGGAGACGGTGGTTCCGGAGGCAGTGACGATGGCACATCACCCTGAAGAAAAGAGTGCAGACGGAACGATAAGTCCCGCTTTGGATTACAAATCGGTGAACTACGACCTGTTTATCCCGATACTCATTCAGGGACTGAAGGAAGAAGGTGCTAAAATAGACATCCGCGATGAGAAAATAAAGGCTTTGGAGGCACAAGTGGAGAGCCAAAACACCAAGATGGATGAGCTGCAGAAGCAAGTGACTCAATTGGCGGCGATGATAAACAATTGCTGCTCGGCGATAGAGCAAAACCAAGTGCCGAAGCTGAATGTGAATACCGAAATGGCGAGTTTGGAGCAGAACATGCCCAATCCATTCAACGAAAATACCGTCATCAAGTATTTTATTCCCAATTCGGCGAAGACTTCTAAGATCATCATTCAGACGCTGGATGGAAAGACGCTGAATACCTTCAGGATAGATGTGGCGGGAGCAGGTCAGATAATGATTTCGGGGGGAATGCTTGCGCCAGGAACCTATTTCTATCAGTTGGTGATGGATGACAAGACGGTGGACACGAAACGGATGGTGCTGCTGAAGTAATTCCTTATGGATGATGATGGTATGATGGCGCGCCTGAAGCGATGCAATTATAATCTCATCAAAAATAAAGATAACCTGAATACTTTCCTTCTTGAGTGGTGAGCATGGGCAATGGATTATAGGTTCCTTGCTGAAATAGCATACGAGCTAGCTGCCATGGGACATAGCCCCGACACGCCCAGCTTATCCTGCCTTTGCGAAGGACTTGGCGGCAAGGCGGCAGATAATCGATGGCTGGCGGGACTGATCATCATGACGAGGACGGAACATGGGCTCCAAAAGAAAACGATTGGTTAAACTGTGTGAAAATTGCACACAAAAGCATTGCCGACCATTTTCATTCGTAATACGTTTTCTATATTCGCCCAATTAAATAGAATCACATGAAAATTAGAAGTTTTGCATTGTTATCTGCCATCATTCTCTGCCATGGTTGCGGGATTTTCACCAAATCGAAACAACAACCCGAAGAAACTGCGGTGTCCAAGAAGCCAACTGCGAAGGAATTCACCATAACCGAGGACGAGGGCGACAAAAACACCTATCGCGGCAGCAGAACCAGGCAGGTGGACATCCTGCATACCAAGCTCGACGTGAGACCCGACTGGAATAAGGAGGTTCTTTATGGGAAGGCCTGGATAACCTTCCGTCCGTACTGGTATTCTACCGACAGTCTCACTCTGGATGCCAAGGGCTTCGACATAAAGGAGGTGTATCTCGATGGAAGCAATGGCTTGCAGGCCTTGACTTACAAGTACGACTCCCTGCAGATGCATATCTTCCTTGGCAAGGAGTATTCTCGCAAGGATACCTTGACCATCAGCATCACTTATACTGCCAAGCCCAATGAATTGAAGGACCATCAGGGCAGTGCTGCCATCAGCGACGCCAAGGGTCTGTATTTCATCAATGCCGATGGCAAGGACAAGAACAAACCGAAGCAGATCTGGACTCAAGGTGAGACGGAGTCCAACAGTTGTTGGTTTCCCACCTACGATTCTCCCAACGAGCGCATGACGCAAGAGATAAGCATCACCGTAGATACCCAGTATGTCACCCTTTCCAATGGCTTGCTGACTGCATCGACACGAAACAACGACGGAACCAGGACCGATACCTGGCGACAGACCTTGCCTGCGGCTCCATATCTTACCATGTTCGCCGCTGGTAAGTTTGCTCTCGTCAAGGATCATTGGCGCAACATAGATGTGAACTACTATGTGGAGGAAAATTATGAGCGCTACGCCAAATCCATCTTCGGGCACACTCCGGAGATGCTGGAATTCTTCTCTACCAAGCTTGGCGTGGACTATCCTTGGGAGAAGTTCTCTCAAATCGTTGTCCGCGACTACATTTCCGGTGCCATGGAGAACACTACTTGTGTGCTTCACGGCCAATACCTGCAGCGTACCGACCGAGAACTGCTCGACGAGACCAATGAGGACGTCATCTCCCACGAATTGTTCCACCACTGGTTCGGAGATCTGGTCACCTGCGAGTCTTGGTCGAACATTCCCTTGAATGAGTCCTTTGCCACCTACGGAGAATACCTCTGGAACGAGTATAAGTACGGGTTGGACGAAGCAGACATGCGGTTTCAGCACGAACTGACGAACTATCTCGCCATGGTGAACCAAAAAGACCCTGATGTCATCCGATATCACTACGGAGACAAGGAGCAGATGTTCGATGGGGTGAGCTATGCCAAGGGTTCTCGGATTTTGCACATGCTAAGGAAGGTGGTTGGCGACGATGCCTTCTTCGCCAGCTTGAAATTGTACCTTAACACCAACCGATTCGGTTCCGTCGAGATCCATAACCTCCGTCTTACCTTCGAACAGGTGACCGGGCAGGACATGAATTGGTTTTTCAACGAATGGTTTCTCAATCATGGCTATGCAAACTTCGACATCACTTACAGATATGATGGCGCCAAGGAAATAATGACCGTAGAGCAGCGTCAGGATCTGGAGAACAACCCTCTATATCGAATGCCTGTGATGGTGGACATCTATATTAACGGCAAAGTGGAGCATCATCAGATCGTTATCTCCAAGAAGAAGGAGGATTTCGAGTTCCCTGTGAGTGCAGAGCCTGACTTCGTCAACTTCGATGCACAGAAGATGCTTCTATGTCGCAAGTCCGACGACCATACCCAGAAGGAATGGGCCTTTATCTACCATCACGGCCCTCTATATATGGACCGCTACGAGGCCATGAACAAGCTCTGCAAAAGATATGATGGCAATGGCGACACAACCGTGCTGAACGTCATCGAAAATGGGCTTCAAGACGTCAATACCAACATCCGCGGCATGGCTGTGAAGAACTCCTACCACGTTGCCAATGACTCTCCCGACAAAACCAAGAAGGATCTCATCAAAACCAAGCTCCTCCACATGGCACAGCACGACCTCAAGTCCTCTGTTCGGGTAGATGCCATCAAGGCGCTCAATTCCAACTTCGATGACAGCACCTTGTACCCTCTATATCGCAAGATTGCCAACGAAGACCAGAGCTATAGCGTAGATGAGGAGGCACTTCTCGTCCTGAACGAACGAAACAAGACCATGGCCTTCGCACTTGCCAAGGAATTGGAGAAGGATAGCGGTGGTGCCGTGATAAACGGCATTGCAAGCATCTATGCCGACCAGGGAAGTGATGCCGAGAACGGCTTTTTCATGCGAATGTTCAGCAAGGCACATGGCATGGAGCGCTTTTCCCTGCTCACCGACTACAGCAGGTTCCTGTCTCGCTGCAAGGATTCCACCATCAGCAGTGGAGCCAAGATGATGGAAGACGTAGCCCGAAATGGCAGTCCGTGGTGGGTGAAAATGGCTGCCATGCAAGCCCTCTCCAGTGTGGAAGACATCTACGGCGAAAGGGAACGCAAGGCCAACACGGAGGCAGAAGAGCTCAAGAAAACGAATACCGACCCATCGAAGGTGGCGGACAAGGAAAAGGAAGCGGCGGCATACAAAATCCTCAAGCAAACCATCACCGACTTGATGAAGGAGATAAAGAAACAGGAGACCGACAAGAACCTGACGAAGATTTATCGTTCCGGCGAGTAGCTGCTGGGTGTTCTCGCTTTTATTGCAGCTCCCGAAAGGGTCGCTATCATATAAGCAAGATGGAATATGAAGAGCAGCACTGCGAAATGACGTACGCAGTCTATCCATAGCGGCAAGGCTGCTGTGTTTATGCGGCTCCTTTTGCCGCATCATAAAAAAAACCCTGTAGAAAGTTCTGTTTTCTCAATGATTTCAAATGATTTCGTTTGGGGTCATTGCATTTAAATTGTTAGTTTTGCAAGAAATGAAGCCATGAAGGAGCAGCCCGCTGATCTTCCGAAAAGGACCATATCCGAGACGAAAAAAGACACCGCCGAAGCGCATGGAAAAGCTTGTGCGGCACTGATAGCCATAGTGAAGGAAGGGCAAGACGGAGGGGTGGCCGAAGGAACCCTTTATGTGCTGTGCAAAAGCGCTTTCTATCGCGTTTCTTTCGGCATGTATCAAGACAGATCGAAGTCGCAGGACACCTGCAGCAAGGCCTGGGAGATGACCATGGCAGATGTGGCGGATGGCAGCTATGTGGAGCAAAACAGTTTCGAAGCGTATGTATCGACCATCATCAGGAATCTTTTTTATAAGGATTGCAAGGCGGGGAAATTGTTTGTGGAGATGGCCGTTTTGCCTGATGTGGCAGATGATTCGGCAGAGGAGCCAAGCCATTTCAGCGATGAAACGAAGGCTTTATTGAAGATTTACCTGCTCGAATGCTCCGATATCATGCAAGACAAGATTACGATGCATTATATCGATGCTATTCCATGGAAAACCATAGCGGAAAAATATGGCATCTCGGTAGATACCGTTCGCAGCGAAGTGTCCAGAAAACTGCGGCAGTTGAAACATAAGCTGGAGTGATGAATCCTGTTGGCCTATAAGTTGCGGCAGCAGTTTTCTTTTTGATGCCGTATATATATACAGCCGAATCATCAGGATCATCAATGAAAATGATGGCCTCCATTTCCAATGTCCGGCATAGCCCCTTTCCTATTTTCATTTTCTTTTTTGAGGCAATTATAAGCTAAATGGAAATTTATTTTTGATGAGGTGTACTCGTTTTCCTCTTTTTGGGACTATATACATAGAGAGCATAAAAATGAATACCAATAACCAAAATACCGAAAGCCTTTATCCAAACGTGGGTCAGCTCATCTTGGTTAATGATATTCTTGATGCAAATGCTCGCTTGCACAGCGAAACCGTTCACTTGCACAGCGAAACTGCTCACTTGCACAGCGAAAGTGATCACTTGCACAGCGAAAGTGTTCACTTGCGCAGAGAAACCAATCACTTGCACAGCGAAACCAATCACTTGCACAGCGAAAGTGATTACTTGCACAGCGAAAGTGGTCATCCTCACCGCGAAACCGATTATTCAAACAGCAATTAACAATTAAATATCAAAGAATATGGCTAGAATCAAAAAAGTATTGGTAAAAAGAACGGAGTACACCAAGATAACCATTCCTGGCGACTTGCTCCTCTACATCATCGCCTGCATTGCCGCAGGGATAGAATCGACCTTGTTTCAGAATCCGAAAATCCTGACAGCGTATTACACCGCCGGAACAGCGGCAAAAACGGCACTCTCTGATGCCATCGACAATTACACCCTGTTTCCCATCAAGGCGAACATGGATATAGTCCTCGACAAGATGGCGCTGGTGATAATCTGGCTGGATGGCTATTCCGACCAAGTGGAAACGATTTCTAACCTCCCTGCCAACCGCACTACACGTGAGGAAGCTGCCACCAACATCACCATTTCTCATCTTTCCCCTCAAAAATTGGTTTCTTCCAGCAAGGGAGATCCTGATACCCCCGTGTTTACAGCCAAAAACAATGGCGATGGCGTGATAGGCATGGAAGTGACGAACGGAACGGCCTACAAACCTTCGAACATCGTTTTTGTAGCGGTAGAAATCCCATTTAATGCCGATAAATTCGTTCCTCCTGCAGTGGTATCGATAGTGGATGGACAGGTAATAGTTCAGTGTTCGGTGGGTGTCATCACGAGCCTGCTGACCTTGAGCGGGAAAGGAAAGAAACCCCAATTCAAAACCCTGAAAACGGGTGTGAGCTTTGCCATATACGCTTATGCCATGAATGGAAACGACCAGATAAGCGGTCTTTCCGCTCCCGTTACGGTGCGGATGTAAAGGATTTAGACAAGTATAAAGGGGAAGCAGCCTTTAATGGCAACGATTCTGGAGCAGGTAGTTCTGCACATAGTCGGCCACACCGTCCTCCAACGAATAAAAGGGCTTGGGGTAGCCTATGCTGCAGAGCTTGTCCATCTTTGCCTGGGTAAAGTACTGGTAGGTATCGCGAATGTCGATGGGCGTATCGATGAACTCGATGTTTGAAGGGAGATTCAAGGTCCTGAAGATGGCGTTTACCAAATCCACAAAGGGACGGGCCTTGCCTGTGCCGAGATTGTATATGCCGCAGTTCTTGCGGTGATGCATAAGGAAGTAGCAGACATCGACCACGTCCTTGACATAGATGAAATCGCGAAGCTGCATGCCGTCTTCATAGTCGTTTCGGTGCGAACGGAAGAGTTTTACCTTGCCGGTGGCCTGAATCTGGTTGTATGCATGGAAAACCACCGAAGCCATGCGGTGCTTATGGTACTCATTGGGGCCATATACATTAAAAAACTTGAGACCGGCCCAAAAATAGGGCTTGCGCTCCTCGTTTACGGCCCATTTGTCGAAGTCATGCTTGGAGTATCCATAAGGATTCAAGGGAATCAACCTATCCAGCAAGCGCTCGTCGTCGTCATAGCCGTGTTCCCCATTGCCGTAAGTGGCGGCAGACGAAGCATAGACGAGCGGCAACCCGAATTCTACGCAAACCTTCCACACTTCCTTGCTATAATTGAGATTCATTCTGTTGAACAGCTCCACATCGAACTCGGTGGTGTCGGTACGGGCCCCGATATGGAACACAAACTCGGCAAAGCGATGATTTTCCCTAAGCCATTGCACGAATTCATCACGATGTATCTTGGCAGAGAAGCGTTTCCCCTCCAGATTGCGGTGCTTTTCAGCATTGCTGAAGTCATCGACCACAATCAAGTCGTAAAAGCCCTCGTCATTGAGCTTCTGCACCATACAACTGCCGATAAAGCCTGCGGCTCCTGTTATAATTATCATGATATCGTTGTGTTTAAGTTTTCTTTTTCAATGAATATTTCCAAATCCATGGCGGGGATGATTGCCGCCTTCGTTGCCCTGTCGAAAAGCGTCCTTACGGCGTTCCTACCCACTTCGCCAAGGTCTATCGAGAAAGCGTTTACATACAGTTCGATGTGTTTTTTCATCACCTCCTCCTCCATTTCCTGCGCATGCGCCCTGATGAAGTCCATCCCCGAATCGGGATTGGCAAAAGCGAACTCGATGCTCCTCCTAAGCACCCGGTTGATGGTCTGTTTCAGCTCCAAGTCCATGCTTCTCTTCACGCAAATGCCACCCAGCGGAATGGGGCTGTGAGTTGTCGTCTCCCAATGTTCGCCCAAGTCGATGATCTTGTGCAAACCCTTCTGCTGGTAGGTAAAACGGTTCTCATGTATGATGACTCCGGCATCCACCTCGTCATTCAGCAAGGCGTTTTCTATGTTTGAGAAGAGCATTTCAATCTTATCATCGGCTTTGTTATTGAATAAGCCGAGAAGTAGGTTGGCAGTGGTGTATTTTCCAGGAATTGCAATGCGAAAGTGGGTGATGTCGGGCAGTTGGCTGCCATAATCCTTCTTGGAAATCAGCAACGGACCGCAATTGTTCCCCAAAGCGCTTCCGGAATGAAGCAAAACATAGTCCTTATATATATAAGCGTAAGCATGATAACTGATTTTGGTGATGTCCAACTCGGTACGGAAGGCCTTACGGTTCAAATCCTCGACATCGGAGATAGATGCGCTGAAGGACAAGCCTTCCGTGTCTATCTTTCCATTGATCATGGCATCGAAGATGAAACAATCATTGGGGCAAGGTGAAAAACCGATGGTTAACTCATTCATATCAGGCTTGCAAACTTAAAGAATAAAAGGATATTGTCCGAAACTACAGTCAGAATGAGTAAAACGGCTGAAGGTTTTATCAAATTATGACAGGAAGGCTGTCCATTAGCCAAGTTTCTGATGAGAAGCTCGGATATCGTTGGAATATTTTCAGCGGATTATCCTCCTACCTGAACCTTAAGCTTGGTTCCGGGTGTGAGGATGCAGTTATCGGGCAGTTTATTTATCTCTTTAAGCTTCTGAATGGTCACTCCCTGATATCGTTGAGCTATATTCCAAAGGGTATCCCCTGGAACGATGGTGTGATAGATATACTTCACTGAAGGAGTGTCCTTAATATCCGTGGTAGCGGCCGTTTTCACAACCGTTGCGCTATCCGTCTTTACCAAAGCTACAGTATCATTAGCCTTTACGTTCGAATCCTTAACGGCAATTGCCTTTGTGGTGTCCTTGGAAACTATTTGCTTCTCTACCTTAACTACTTCCTTTGTTACGATGGTCAGTTTCTGTCCAGGATAAATCGTAGAACCTCTTAAATGATTCCATTTCGTCAAGTCGGCTGTGGAAACACCAAAGCGACCGGCAATAAGCGGCAAGCTTTCACCCCTTTGCACAGTGTAAGTCTTTTCCGCATCCTTGGTAACAGTTTCATACGTTGCGTTTGGATGCAAAGCCTGATTCTGCGTATAGGTACTCACGGTCTCCTGATAGCTCGCCTTGTATATGGCATCTGAATTGGCCAAGAAAGCATTGACTTTATTGAAAGGCAACCTTAACTTGCAAGTGTTGTCAATCGCCGGAATGTAGCCTTTCTTATAAATCGGATTCAAGTACTGCAAAATATCCAAGGGAACATCAAGATTCTTGGCAACTTGGTTTAAAGTCACTGGTTTTGTTACTGTTACGGTATCCACCTGGAAGTAATTGCAGGTAGGTGGGTCTGGAGTCAAACCGTATTCATAAGCATAGTTCATCATGTAGTTGACAGCTATGAAAGCAGGAACATAAGCCCTTGTTTCACTTGGCAAATACCTGCTGATCTCCCAAAAATCATGACTACCACCCGCACGAAGGATGGCCCTATTGACATTTCCTGCTCCGCAATTATAAGCCGCAATGACCAATAACCAATCCTTATAAATCAAATACATATCCTTGAAATACTGGCATGCAGCAACGGTTGCCTTATAAGGATCTTTTCGGTCGTCGGTATAAGAAGTGGTTTTTAAATCATACAAAATACCCGTGGTGTACATGAATTGCCATAAGCCAGTAGCACCGCAACGCGAAACGGCAAGAGGATTCAAAGCCGATTCTACAATAGACAAGTATTTAAACTCCAATGGCAAGCCCTCCCTATCCAAAATCTCCTCAAACATAGGAAAATACAGGTTGGATAAACCAAGAACACGCTGCATCAAATAAGTCTTCTTGGCATATAACTCAATCCACTGCTTCACCTGGTCATTATAATCCAAAGGAATTGGAGACTGCAACTTAGCAAGATTTTTCCTGTAAACAGAATCCGGATAAGACTTGAACTCATACTGCGAATTATCTCGATAAGGCAAATTTCTGGCCGCATCCATAAAAGTGGCACGATTCAGGAACGTCTGAGCAGCCATGCTGTCAAGCATCGCAGAAATCGGCTCATAAGGTTTCACATGGTTTGAATCTTTTGCTTCCATAACTTGAGCATTTACAGTCAGCGTGCAGAGCGATAAAGCAATTAAAATACAAACGATTATTTTATTCATGTTACTATTAGTTAATATATACCTACTTGGAACGTATCCGGCGGCTAAATTATGCAAAATTTTGAAAACCAGCAAAACGCCCCCCTTTAAAACACTAACAATTCACTGTTCATTACTTTATCATTCCTGCCAATACCCCCAGAAATACCAGCAGAAACACCAAAACCGCACCTCTCAATCACCATTCCTTTTTCATGCCAAATAATTTTCCTTTGGGGGCGCCCCCATCAGCAGCCAAACTGAAAAAAGCCCTACCCCTTGCTGAATGCGGTCGGGGTGTTCCGTGGGTTCGCTACGCTCCGTTTTTGCCGCCATCCCCTTAACTCGATAGGCGGCAAAGAACCGCCTTCGGCGCCACTCCACTCCCTCGCCCAAGTGCTTCGTCAGTCCTACCAACCTCCACCCAAAACTCCCAAAACCGATAATCGACACCAGAAAATACCCAAAAACCACCCCTTCGTAAATAGACGAACAGCCAAACTTCTTAAAGTTTCCCTATTCCTCCATC
Source organism: uncultured Bacteroidota bacterium (assembly GCA_903911135.1). Classification (GTDB taxonomy): domain Bacteria; phylum Bacteroidota; class Bacteroidia; order AKYH767-A; family JABDAW01; genus JABDAW01. Next base: position 195 of record CAIWCG010000166.1, on the reverse strand, counting down.
TACGAACAGCCAAACTTCTTAAAGTTTCGTCATTCGTCGATGGAGGAACGGCCAAACTATTAAAAAATCGTACATTCGTCGATGGAGGAATGGCAAAACTTTTAAAAAATCGCCCATTCGTCGATGGAGAAACGGTAAAACTATTAATATTTCTGCCGTTCGTAAATGGAGGAATGGCAGAACTATTAATAGTTC
>CAIWCG010000165.1 GCA_903911135.1 uncultured Bacteroidota bacterium | reverse complement strand
TGATATCGAAATGAATGGAAATGAATTAATGGACGGTTTTTTATCCAATCTTAACCAAGAGGAAATAGAGCAACTTAATCAATTATTGGATAAGTTGCGAAGATAGTATTTTTTGTACGACAATGAAATTCTAGTTATTGAACTTATGACTAATATCATAAAATAAAAAGATATACGTCATTTTGTTATATTTGCATCGTGCATTACTTTGCAATATTCAAACGTACAACATTAAGTGTTAAAACATGTATAATAAATACTATCAATATGTATATCCTTATGGGATAAAAATCGGAGCCGAAAGCGTTGATTTTGGTAGTTTCATTGGTAAATAAGTAAAGTACTAACTAAATATAAAATAAATTTAAAATAAAAAAACATGAAAAGAGTTACCATTTTAGCCGTCTTTTTAAGCCTGATTCTTGGTTTCACTACCAGGGTAGCAGCGCAGGATTCAACCCAAACGGAGTTGAACAAAAAAAAGCTTTCCGGAAACCCCGGAAATACGCATCTATTATTAACCGGAGTGGCTTGGTTTGGTGGACAAGCCAACATGAAAACGGTTAATCCCACAGACATCAAGACTAATTTCAATGATTTTGGATTTAGTCCAATGTTTTTGTACAAGCTTTCAGACAAGTTCTTTTTTGAAAGTGAAATAGAAATTAAGAATGATGGTTCCGCTGACAATGGGGCTGCATTCGATTTGGAATTTGCCAAACTTTCTTGTTATGTAAACAAATACATGACGATTGGTGCGGGTAAGATGTTGAGTCCTTTTGGGGCATACAATGAAAAATGGGAACCTAATCATATCGAAAGGTTTCCAAATTCGCCTCTTCGACCTGATGACGGCGTTTTACCTGACGACAGCCACTTGTTTTGGGGTGCGGTAATGGGAATGGATGTTCGTGGAAAATTCGATTTGGGATGCTCTAAATTGACTTATGCCTTGTATGTTTCCAATGGTCCAAAACTATCAACTGATACTAATGGCAGGCCAACAGGTGTTATCCAATATGAAAACTGGAATGACAATAACAACAATAAAGAAATCGGTGGCAGAATTGGATTTTTACCTTTTTCCAACAACTGTTTGGAGATTGGGTTCTCGGCAAAATCAGGAATTGCTAGTGGATTGAGCGACACTTTATACAATCAAACTCGTGACACCATGACAGTAAACATGAAAGCATCTGCAACTGCAATTGACTTGAATTTTGTAAAATCAATCTCTGAAATAAAATCAATTATTGGAATAAGGGGGCAATTTACAACCTTCAAAATGGATAACGCTCATTATTATCTGTCGGATTCTGCTACCTATACTTTCGACAATACCATGACCTCTTATTTCGCGCAACTGTCAATCCGTCCTGCCTTAGTTGACGATCCTTTCTTCAAGAACCTGGAGTTTTTGGTAAGATATAACGCAGTCACTCCTCCTAAAGGTGCCATTTGGGGACCAAAGGATGCAAATGGAAATGGCGGTTCTATCACCCGTTTGGATTTAGGTTTGGATTACTGGTTGAGCTGGAGAACAGGTTTACGATTGGCATACGAAATGACCACGATGCCTGACGGAACGAAAAGCACTATGATTGTTGCCAGATTGGCTACCGGCCTATAATTAAAGAATCAAATTTTATAAATAATTAAAATAATAAGTCATGAAAAAGATAATAGTAACAATAGCATTAATAGTGGCTGGGATAGCTACAAGTACCATGTTTACCGGTTGTGCAGTTCCAGAATCGGTAGCTTCAAAATCAGGAGCACAACTGTGGGGAGAAAATTGTTTAAGATGCCATAATTCACCAACACCGGCTGATTATAGCGACGGAGAATGGGCTGCAATTGGCGTTCACATGAAGTTGAGAACCAATTCATTGACAGAAACAGAAATAACGAAAGTTGTGGAGTTCTTGCAATCAGCAAATTAAGTCTCTATAATACTTGATGTAGGAAAATATTAAAAAATCAATTGAATAAATAAATTTAATATTTATTTTACGCTTTGAAACCTGGCAATTCTAATAGTTGCCAGGTTTCTTTTTTGGGGATAATTGACAAATTGACATTAACAAAAATTATTATCCGATGATAAATTGTCTAATTTACTGAACTTTAGATTGATTTTACGCTTGAATAAATTGTTTTGAGGGTTTTCGATTTCTCGAAAACGCTAAACCATGTGGTATGATGACATTCCGTTTCATGGATAACACCAATACACGTGTACGGACGCAATTCCTTTATTCCGATAATACCAATACATGTGTATCGAAGGTATTCCTTTTCTCCGATAACACCAATACACGTGTACGGACGCTATTCCTTTTCTCCAATAACACCGATACGGGTGTTTTGATGCAATCGGAGAAAGAAAAGGCGGGCAAAACACTTTTTTTGATTCTCACCATTAAAAATAATCATTAACCATCATTCCTTCAAATGGAATCATTAATTATCAATCATCATTAATCATTAATAATAAGACTATAATAATTCATGATAAACGTTTAAGCTAGGATGTCAATGCACCATTTTTTCCTTATCAATATTATTCAATAATTATATCCGCTCTGGCGGTATTATCATAGAATGAAAATTGTCGGCATCATTAAATTTATCAAAACGATGATGATTAATCCTTTTAAAGTCATCTTTTTGTATTTTAGCAGCCGAAGTAATGATCAACTATACCACCATAATTTTAAAGTTCAAGGACATGGGCGAGAAGTCCGGATGGACCTATATTGATATTCCTGCCAACCTTGCCCAAGAATTGTTCCCTGGCAACAAGAAGTCGTTTCGGGTGAAGGGAATGCTGGATGGTTTTGAGATTAAAGGAGTGGCTTTGATGCCGATGGGGAATGGGAATTTCATAATGCCACTAAACGCAGCGATAAGGAAAGGCATTGGCAAAAAACATGGTGCCATGTTAGCGGTCAAGCTCGAGGTGGATGAATCGCCGATATTATATGACAGCGATTTTATGGATTGTTTGGCCGATGAACCGGAGGCGTTAGAGAATTTCAGGAAGCTTCCGAAATCGCACCAGACCTATTATTCGAATTGGATAGAAAGCGCCAAGACGGAACCAACCAAGGCAAAAAGGATTGCTCAAAGCATCGAAGCATTGTCGAAAGGTATGCATTATGGACAGATGATAAGGGCACTGAAAGAAACGAAAACGAACAATTAAAACTTAATGGATAGATGAAAAAAACTGAAAAAAAGACAGGCACGAAACCACCGATTCAGAAGTCGACAACGAAACAGCTAAACTATTGGCCTTACCTGATAGGAATTCTTGTACTGACGTTCATTGTGTTTCTTCCATCGCTTATGAATGGGTTCATCGAGTGGGATGACCCTGAATATACCTACAAAAACCCTTATATCAAGGACTTGGACTTGGCGAAAATATTCGGCAACTTCTATTTCAGCAACTATCATCCCTTGACCATTGTGAGCTATTGTCTGGAATACAAATTCTTCGGCATCAGCGCCAAGATGTTTCATCTTGACAACATCCTCATCCATCTATGCAATGTAACTTTCGTGTTTTTCATCGCCAAAAGACTGTTTAAAGGAAAGATTTATGGTGCTGCCATCACGGCACTTTTGTTTGCCATACACCCGATGCACGTAGAAAGCGTAACATGGATTTCGGAACGGAAGGATGTTCTGTATACCTTCTTTTATCTGGCTGCCATCATGACGTATCTAATGTATCTTCAGCACGACCGCAAGTTGCTTTACCTTGGTTATACCTTCATATTGATGCTGCTTTCCATGTTTTCGAAAGGGCAGGCAGTTACCTTGCCGATAGTCCTTTTATTGATTGATTATTTTATGGAAAACAAACTCAAGATGAGGTATTTCTTGGAGAAGATTCCTTTCCTGGCCATGTCTTTGCTATTTGGTTATCTCGCCATCAAGGCACAAGGTGAGAGTGAGGCCATCAACACGGATTATTCCGGAATAAACAGCCTATTCTTTGGTACCTATGGCTTGTTCCTTTATGTTTCCAAGTTCTTTTTGCCCATCAATCTATCCGGATTGCACCCTTATCCAAGTGCCGATACCAGAGCTTTCTCACCATTGCTATATGCCGCTCCTGCAATTCTGCTGGTCTTTCTTTTCGTCATCATCAAGACATATAAAACCAAGAAAGAAATCGCTTTCGGCACGCTGTTCTTCTTGGTTACCATCTTTCCATTATTGAAATTCTTGCCTGTCGGCGATACCATCATTGCTGAACGATACACTTACATTCCATACATCGGATTATTCTTCATTGTCGGGTATTTTTTCAATAAGGCCTTGACCTTCAGCGAATGGAAGAAGTATGCAAAAGCTTCGCTGGTTGCTGCCGCATTGGTAACCGTATATTTCGGCATCACTTCCTTCAACAGAACGAAGATATACTTGGACAACCAGACCTTTTGGGGCAATGTTCGCGAGCAGTATCCCAACTACTGGAGGGCGAACCAGCTGATAGGCTATGACAATTACCAAAAAGGCAACTTCGACAAGGCCTTGGAGTATTTCAACACGGCGATAGAAAAGGATAAATACTGCCCGCCTATCCCCTACTCCTGGCGCGGCATCACTTTGCTCGACCATTTCAACAAACCCAGGGAGGCCATCAGGGATTTCAACAAGCTATTATCCATGATTCATAGCCCCAAGGAACAGATTTACACCGAAACCATGCTCAATCTCGGCTTGGCATATTATCGAATCGGCGTTTACGATTCCGCCTTTCTGATTTATGACAAAATGCTGGTTTTAACCCCCAACGACCCCACGCTTTATTACGACAGAGGCTTGGCCTACACGAGCAAAAAGGACTACGACTCCGCCATCATCGCCTACAACAAGGCCATGGAGCTGAAACCCGACTACACCGATGCCATTTTGGGCAGGGGAATCCTCTACACCGACCGTTTGAACAAGTTTCCTTTGGGCATCGAGGACTTCAAGAAGGTGCTGCAATACAAGCCCAACGACAAGGATGCCAACGCCGACTTGGGCATCGCCCTATACAAGAATCTAAACTTCGAAGCCGCCGTTCAGCAGTTCACGAAAGTCATCTCCATATCTCCCGACAATGGCAACGCCTACTACCTCCGTGCGGTTTCGCATGGCGAGTTGAAGCAATACGACAAAGCCCTGTCCGACGGCCTGCAAGCCCGTAAGATGGGCATCAAAATAGGCGACGATTTGATACAGCGCTGGAGCAAAAAGTAAATCGCCCTCCCTCCCCTTCATTCCTAATTTATAATTCCTAATTCTTTTAAGGAGCCTATGTTCACTTCTCGTATCATGGTGCGTCCCGCTATCCGCTGTAGCCGCTGCTTGCCCATTGCCGATACAAAGCAGCGGGCTGCCGCTACTATCGGGGCTATGCTTTGATGGCAGGTAGCTTCGAAACAGCTGTTTACAAGTAACTTGGCTGCGGCGAAAAGGCAAAGCCTTTTCGCCGCAGCCACCTATAGCGAATATTTCCTTTCAGGTCTTTTTCTGACAGGTATTGGAAATTACAATCTGACAGTTCAGCGAGAAAAAGGCCGACCTGTAAGGATGTTTACCCATTATCAATTATACCACATGACCACTAAAAATCGTGTTTGACGTCCTCCGCAGCTACGGAGGATGGCAAAGTGACGTTTTTGAATGC
>CAIWCG010000164.1 GCA_903911135.1 uncultured Bacteroidota bacterium | reverse complement strand
TAAACTATTAGCAGATCGAATTATTGCAAACTTAGAAATAAAGCCAAGTCAACAAAAAATAAAGGAAATTTATCAACAAATTATCGTCCTCGGTACAATTAATGAAATGGCGGCGTAAGGAAAGTTACCGGAGTATTGATAAATAGGAGTGGCCTTATATTTAATAATGATGATTGTTTCTAAACCTAAAAACCGGTCTGAACGGCATTAACTTCAATAATGTTCAAGGTTGAATTGATGCTCATCACAGGAATTTTCGAATGATTTACAATATGCTGGGAATAGGGACCCATCATTATTCTTGAAAATTCATAATCAGGTTCTTGGTCAGTCATGATAACAATCAAATCGGCCTTCAATTCACTGGCATAATCCAATGACATGCCAGCCAAATCTGTGCCATGTAAATATTTGGTGTCGAATTTCACATTATGTTGTGCCAAATACTCTTCAATCTGAGTAATTTTCATTTTGAAAGGCTTCGCAAATTGGTCATCTTCTTCCGTTATCAGGCCTGCTATATGGATTTTTGCATTGTATTTTAATGCGATATCGGCAGCATAACTGACCTTTTGGCGCGATGCAAGCGAATCATCAATAGGCAATACAACGCTATGAAAACCGACTTGTGTAATGTGTGTTTGAACTGAAATTGTAGGGCAAGGGGATTCTGTAATAACTCTAAAAGCATTGCTTCCCACAACAAATTCGCGGAAACCACTGACACCATGAGTGCCCATGATGATCATGTCAGCTTTGATTGTTTCAGCAATCTCTACAATAGACTTATAAATCCTTCCAGTCTCAACCAAACAATTTATCTTGATGCCCTCTTTTTCCTGAAGATTGGTGGCAAACTCGTTCAATTTCTCTTTTGCCTTGGTTTCTATCACCGAAGCCAAATCATGGCCGGCATCAGGAAAAGTGATGGCTGATGTATAAATCATTGTTTCAATAACATGAAGCAAGGTGATTTCGGCCTTATAAATCTTAGCCATAAAAACGGCATGCTCCAAAGCCAAAAGAGAGGTTTCGGAAAAATCGATAGGAATAAGAATGTTTTGAATATTTAATGATTTCATGATATGTATTTTTGATTAGAATGAATATGGAATGACGCTTTCTTCGGGCTTATCCATTGGATGTATGGACAACACTGGAACAACAGAATTGTTGATGATTTCTTGAGCCGTGGAACCGATGAACATATCTGTCCAATCCATTTCGGATTGTGTCATGATCATAATCAGATCAGCTTTTGCTTTCTTTGAATATTTTAGGATGCCATCAAGCACATTGCTATCTTTCACAAATTCGGTATGAACTACAATATTGTGTTTTTTGATGAAGGCAGCCACCTGTTTCATCTGTGTCGAATATTTCTTTACAATCAGTTCATCATTGGTATTGATAACCGAAACAATGTTTATTGCCGAACCGAAATGGTTGGCAAATTCAATGGCAGAACCAACCTTTTCTTTTGTTTCTTGTGATAAATCAAGCGGAAGAACAATCACTTTACATCCTGCCCTGTGTTTTTTTCCTGCAATGGTAATAACTGGACAGTTAGCTTCTTTCACTACACGCAAAGCGTTGGAACCAATGAATTTCTTCTTCAATCCATGTTGTCCGTTAGTTCCCATAATGATAAAAATGGCTTTCAGTTCATTAGCCACATCCACTATGCAATCATAAATCTTCCCTTGCTCTATGCGAGTAAAAATATGTATGCCTGCTTTGTTCATGATGTCTTTGGCCAAGGCATCCAACTTTTCCTTTATCGCTTTATTGAATTTCTTTTCTTCAGTTTTTCGTTTTGTCTCCTTGCTGAAAATGGAAAAGAATTTACTTTGTTCTTCATCAAGAACATACAACAAAGTGATGTCTGCCCTCGTCAGTCGGGCTAAATTATAACTTTGATCCAAAGCTATTAACGCTTGTTCCGAAAAATCCATTGGAACGAGAATGTGATTATTATTATTTAACATGATTACTATATATTTCTTTTTGTTTGACGCTGCAAATTTACAATTTATTAATGATAAGGCAAACATTCTAACTTTATCAAATTATTAACTGATGTATGTTTATTTGAAATGGGTTTTCTACTAGGTACTTTTAAAATTTGCGATAAATCGTCTTTGCTTCAAGTAACCATGGGCAGATGACCCAAACACGCATCTTTGGCGCAAGTAGCCATGGGTAGATGACCCAAACACGCATCTTTGACACAAGTAGCCATGGGTAGATGACCCCAACACGCATCCTAGGCGCAAGTAGCCATGGATGGATGCCTTAAAGACGTTGCTTTTATATAAATAGAATTTTGTTTGATGTCTAAAATACGATTTAGTCCTTATAAATCTGATGATTACTCCTAATTTATATATTTGCCAGTGATAAAATTCCCTTATTATTTGAAAACACCCAATTCGTAACCATTTAAGAACTCCTGATAATCTATAAATTTACAATTGTCAATCAAAATGCTTTATTCATTTCTATTATTTCTAATGCGCATTACGGTGCGTATATTTTTTCGCAGCATCCATATCAGAAACAAGGATGTCATCCCTGAAAAGGGCCCATTATTGGTCTTGGCCAATCATCCCAGCACATTTATGGATCCCATCGTGGTGGCCGCCATACTGAACAGAAAGGTGTTTTTTCTTGCAAAAGGGCAACTGTTCAAAACCGGTTTTTCAAAATGGATATTACCCAAGTTCAACATCATTCCCGTTTATAGAAAGCAAGATGACCCTTCGCAGATGGTTAAAAACGAAGAGACTTTCGTCAAATGCTACGAACATTTAGAACGAAACGGAGCCATTCTCATGTTCCCCGAAGGCATCAGCATCACCGAAAGAAAGCTGCATGCCATTAAGACCGGTGCATCCCGAATTGTCTTGGGTGCCGAGGCCAGAAACGACTTCAAACTTGGTGTCCACATCGTCAATATAGGTTTGAACTATGAAAATCCCCACCGTTTCAACCGCGATTTGTTCATCAATATCCACAAACCAATCAAGGTATCCGATTATAAAAACGCCTACCTTAAAGATTCTTTCGATGGTGCTAAAACATTGACCTTGGATATAACCCGACAACTCGAAAAACTCATCATAGCCATCGTGGACGACAAGACCGATACCTTGGTGAAAGATATCGAGACGCTTTATAAATCTCATCTTTCGAAAGAACGCAGTTTAGCAAACAACGAGAAAGATGCCGAATTCATCATCACAAAAAACATCCTCGAAACAGTCAACTATTTCACCGAACACGACCCCATCATGGTCGAAAACATCCACCAACGAATCAAAAGTTATTTCAAGAACCTCAACGACCTTGGGATAGACGACACAGCCCTTGCTCCCAAGCAAAATCGCCATTCAGCCATCGGCAACAGCCTGAAATCCCTGGCCATCATTCTCCTCGGTTTGCCCATCTGGCTTTTCGGGTGGATGAACAACTTCCTCGCCTTCGAAATACCCGCTTTCCTTGCCCGCAAAGCCTCCGACGAAATAGAGTGGCGAGGAGCCATCGGCATGATAGGGGGCATGATCACCTTCCCACTGTTTTATTCCTTGCAGATCATCACTTTTTACAAGCTCACAAACCACGAAATCCTCACCGCCATCTACGGTTTTTCGCTCCCCCTAAGCGGCCTCTTTGCCTACTGGTACTATTACAGGATCAACGAAATTCGAACCAACTTTATGCTCCTCGTTTTGTTCTATAAAAAAAGTATTTTCATCTCCAGCCTCATCACCGAACGCGAACAATTGATCACCGAATTCAACAAGATAAAAGACCGTTATCTGAAAATCATTTCCGACAACCGAAAACCATTTCCATAGGTCTTTTTCTGAAAAATAATTGATACTATTTTACTAATATTTGAATATGGTGATAATCCATAGTTTTTAATTTTGATAAGGAGCCTACATCCGCATCTCGTCCCATCTACGTCCCGCTATCCGCTGTAGCCGCTGCATCCTTATTTCCGACACAAGGCAGCGGGCTGCCGCTACTATCGGGGCTATTATTTGATGGCAGGTTGCTCGAATTGCATTCATCAACATATTGGTTAATCTAATCCTTCATTCAAAACTCAAATGAAATATGCACTGCTATACATATAAGGAGTAAATATCGTCGTCAGCACCTTTCCCCTCGCCATGAGGAAAGAAAATAATGCCGTCAGCACCTTTCCCATCGCCATGAGGAAAGGAAATAATGCCGTCAGAACTTTCCCCACGTCGTGGGGAAGGGAAATAATGCCATACGCATAGGTGATTTTTGGTAATTTGGAACTATATCACCCTTCAATTTTTTTATTTCGAAGCCACTACCATCAAAACTTGCTCTACTCAATTGTTTAGCCTCGGTTTATCATAAATTACGTTAAATAAAATTAAATGCCTTAAAATTGGTAAATCATGTGATATCTATTCCTAATTTTGCCGCTGGTATCGAAACAATCTTTTCAAATCATTAATAACAAATTATAAAATGAAAAAAATCCTAAAGAAAATCACCCTAAAAAAAGTCATCGTCACTTTGTTTGTCATCTTCATCGTCATACAAGCATTCAGGATAGATACAAATAACCCTCCGGTAGATCCGGCAAAGGATTTTATTGCTGTCAATAAACCTACTCAAGAGGTCGTTACCATTCTGAAGAATGCTTGTTACGACTGCCATAGCAACGAATCGGTATATCCATGGTATTCGAATATTGCTCCAGTATCCTGGTGGCTCAAGGACCATATAAATGAAGCAAGGCACGAGTTGAATTTCAGCGAATGGACTACTTATCCAAGCCTCAAGCAAGATAAAAAACTAAGAAAAAGCATCAAGGAAATAGAAGAAGGTGGTATGCCTCTGGATTCTTACACCTGGATTCATAAAAATGCCATTTTAAACAAAGTTCAGCAAAAAACATTGACCGATTACTTAAATTCGTTGCGCACACACGAAGCCGACAAGAACAAGGATAACCACGAACACGAGGAACATAGGGATTAAAACCCATCGTCCTAAACCTGACAAATATCCTATCAGAAGTTCATCTCAATTGATTAATTTTGCACCGTATTTATATATACAGAGTTACATTTATTGCTTGTCTAGTTGTTTTTATAACCGTCTAAATTCCATTTTACAATAAAACCATTATGAAATTAAAGATAATCCTACCCATTTTAGTTGTTCTGTTTGTTTTTGTCGCTTGTGGAAGGAAAAAACAGACGGTAATGCCAACAAACAAAGATATCACCGAAAGCGTTTATGCTACCGGCATCATCAAAAGCAAAGATCAATACGAGGTTTTCAGCAAGACGGTGGGAATTTTGAAGAAGAAATTTGTAAAGGAAGGCGACCATGTGAAGAAGGGCGATAAACTTTTTGAAATAGATAACGCCAATTCAAGGCTTTTTACTGATAATGCCCGTGTAGCGGCCGCCACTGCCGATTATGCCACCAATCTTGATAAATTGAACGATGCAAATAACCTGATTGACTTGGCAAAAAAGAAACTGAAGACAGATTCGCTGTTGTATATCCGCCAAAAGAATCTTTGGGACAGCAATATTGGAAGTAAGATTGATTTGGAACAACGAGAATTGAATTATGAGAATTCGAAGACTGCGGTAGCCAGTGCGCAAGTGCATTATGATGACTTGAAACGCCAGCTTCGACTTTCATCAAACCAAAGCAAAAACAACCTCCAAATGGCTGTTACGAATGAAGAGGATCTGATAATTAAAAGCGATGTGGATGGCGTGGTTTATCAAATCAATAAAGAGTTGGGCGAACTGGTAATGAGTTTGGTTCCTATTTCTGTGGTAGGGGCTGAGAAGGAATTCATTGTGGAATTGGCCGTAGATGAATATGACATTGCGAAAATGAGACTAGGGCAGAAGGTACTTATTCGCATGGATAGCTATAAGAATCAGGTGTTTGAGGGAAGTGTTTCAAAGATAGACCCGATGATGAATGATCGTACCAGAACATTCAAGGCGGAAGCGATATTTGTAAGGAAACCGGATGTCCTGTATCCGAATCTTACTGCCGAAACGAATGTAGTCATCAATGCAAAACAGAATGTGCTGACGATACCAAGAAATTGTTTGGTGAATGATTCGACCGTGATGCTGGATAATGGTGATTTGCAGAAGGTACAAACGGGATTGATGGATTATACACTGGTGGAGATATTGAATGGAATTACTTCCGCAACGAAGCTCATGGTTCCACAGAAATGAAATTCAAACACATAACCGAAATAGCCCGTGCATTGCTGATGGCAAGGCTTAAGCAGACCATGGTAGCCGCTATTGGTGTGGCATTCAGCGTTACCATGTTCGTTACGTTGCTTTCGTTCATGAACGGTTTGAACAAGATGCTCGACGGATTGATTTTGAATAGGACACCGCACATCAGATTGTATAACGACATCCGTCCTTCTGAAATACAGCCCATTGATTTGGCGGATGAATATAAAGGCCGACACAATTTTATCAGTTCCATAAAGCCCGCTAGCATTAGAAAGGAGATATACAATGTTCAGTCTATACAGGAAAGGCTTAAGGCCGACGATAGGGTAGAGGGGGTGGCTCCAAAGATTGTGGCACAAGTGTTCTATACACTTGGCAACATCGATTTGAATGGTGTCATCAATGGCGTGGATGCTGAACAGGAAGCAAAACTGTTTTGTTTCAAGGATTATGTGTCTGGCGGAAACTACTACGACATTAAGAATATCTCGAACAGCATCATTTTGGGCATAGGGGCAGCAAACAAGATGTTGGCGAAGGTTGGCGACATCATCATCGTCACTACTCCCTCTGGAGAACAGTTTCCTTTGAAGGTGGTGGGATATTTTCAGTCGGGGATAGCCGATTACGACAAGGTGCAGAGCTATTGCAGCATCGCCACCACTCAAAAGCTGTTGGGAAAAACAAGTAATTACATCAGCGATTTGCAAGTGCGGCTGAAGGATTTGAATATGGCGCCTGCTGTAGCTAAAGAATACCGTCAAATTTTCTCTGTCGATGCCGAAGACATTCAAACTGCCAATGCACAATTTGAAACTGGAAGCAATGTAAGGTCCATCATCTCTTACGCCGTTGGAATTACGCTTCTCATTGTTGCCGGATTCGGGATATACAACATTTTGAACATGATGATTTATGAAAAGATGGATACCATAGCCATTCTCAAGGCAACGGGTTTTGCTGGCAGCGACGTAAAGAAAATTTTCCTCACCATAGCCGTCAGCATTGGCATCTTCGGGGTCATTGTAGGTTCCATATCGGGATTTTTGTTGAGCGACTTGGTCAATCACATCCCCTTCAAGACCGCTTCCTTGCCCAAGGTGGAGGTTTTTCCGGTCGATTTCGCTCCAAAGTATTACATCATAGCGGGTATTTTCGCTTTGGCAACCACTTATTTCGCCGGATGGTTCCCTGCCCGAAAGGCAAGTTCGGTTGATCCGGTCATAATCATTAGAGGCAAATAGATGGAACAGCAAAAGGTACTCGAAGCCAAAAATATCTGCAAATCGTTTTACGATCCCGTGAAGATGGATGTGCTTACCGACATCACCTTCAACATTACTCGGGGCGAATTCGTCTCTGTCATCGGCAAATCGGGCTGTGGCAAGTCCACGCTTTTGTATATCCTATCTACTATGGACACAGATTATTCTGGCCAGCTGCTTATCGACAACATCAGTATGGAAAAGAAGACTGAAAAGGAGCTTGCTGCCGTCAGAAATGAGAAAATAGGCTTCGTATTTCAGTTTCATTACCTCCTGAACGAGTTTACTTGCCTTAGAAATGTCATGCTTCCGGGCTTGAAACTCGCAAAGGTATCGGAACAGGAGCTTGAAGCCAAGGCCATGAGTCTTTTCAAGATTCTCGACATCGAAAAGCTGGCCCACAAGATGGCTCATCAGCTATCAGGCGGTGAAAAGCAGCGCGTAGCCATTGCCCGAGCCATGATAAACGATCCTATCATCATCATGGGCGATGAACCCACAGGAAACCTCGACACTAAGAACAGCAAGATAGTTTTCGATACCTTTCAAGAACTCACCTCGGTGTATAACAAGACCCTTTTGGTAGTCACGCACGACCTTAGTTTTGCCGAAAACACCAAGCGCATCATCCGCATGGACGATGGCCGGATAGTGTAATAACCGATTTCCCCCTTCTTATTCCTAATTTTTTGGAGCCTATGGTCACTTCTCGTATCATGGTGCGTCCCGCTATCCGCTGTAGCCGCTGCATCCCCATTTCCGACACCAAGCAGCGGGCTGCCGCTACTATCGGGGCTAGTTTCGACGGCAGGTTGCCTCGAACAAGCCTTGAAACAGGGATTTAAAATTTCTTCCAAGCCATATTAAATGAATAATCATTGCTAAACAGGTTTAGAATCGTTTTTGCCAAACGGTACCGTTTCGACCTCAAACGGTAACGTTTAAACTTCAAACGGTACCGTTTCGACCTCAAACGGTACCGTTTAAACCTCAAACGGTACCGCTTAAACCTCAAACGGTACCGTTTAAACCTCAAACGGTACCGCTTAACCCTCAAACGGTACCGTTTGAACCTCAAACGGTATCGT
>CAIWCG010000163.1 GCA_903911135.1 uncultured Bacteroidota bacterium | reverse complement strand
CCCCTATATATATATAGTATCCCAAAACCCATTTCTTGGGTCTTATAGAACCTTAATTTTAGTCTTGCTCAATATAAATACAAGGGAATAGTGGATAGTTCAGACCTATCTAAAGAAACGGCGGACAAATGTAAGGATACGTCCGCCGTTTCTTTAGATACGTCCGCCATTTGTACAGATACGTCCGCTGTTTGTATGGATACGTCTGCTGTTTCATTAGATATGTCCGCTGTTTGTAAAGAAACGTCCGCTGTTACTTTACAAACGTCCGCCGTTTATATAGATACATCCGCCATATCTAAAGATAGTGCGGCTGTTTCTTTAAACGGGTCCGCACTTTCCTCTTTTCCTTCTAAACATTCCTTTTATACCTATATTTTTTATTGAAATAGGGTAGGGAACTTACCATATTTTAGGTAAAGAATGGATTATGATGCCTTAAATATTTATGATTTCAAGGTTTTCTTCATCTTTTTATGATACCGCCTCGGTGCAATAAAAAGAGGATGGTCAGGATTAAAACAAGGTTCCGCCTTTTGTGCCATAGGCTTTGCCAAGATGTTTGTAGGCCAGTTCGGTGGCTTCGCGTCCTCGGGGTGTTCGCATCAGGTAGCCTTCCTGAATGAGAAAGGGTTCATAGACTTCTTCTATCGTTTCGGCCTCTTCGCCTACGGCAGTGGCTATGGTAGTCAGGCCTACAGGGCCTCCCTTGAACTTATCGATGATGGTGGAAAGTATGCGGGTATCCATCTCGTCGAGACCATGAATATCGACATTCAAGGCCTCCAAGGCATACTTGGAAATCTCCATATCTATGGAACCCGTGCCTTTTATCTGGGCAAAATCGCGAACTCGGCGCAACAAGGCATTGGCAATACGTGGAGTGCCACGGCTTCTGCGGGCAATTTCGTAGGCGGCGTTGTCTAAAATCTCCACTTTCAAAATGGCAGCAGAACGAATGAGAATGGTCTTGATCAAATCGGCATTGTAATATTCCAAACGGGCATTAATACCGAAACGGGCACGCAAAGGAGAGGTGAGAAGCCCCGAACGAGTGGTGGCTCCAATTAAGGTAAAAGGGTTTATCTTTATCTGAACCGACCTTGCATTCGGACCGGTCTCTATCATGATGTCTATCTTGTAATCCTCCATGGCTGAATAAAGATATTCCTCCACAATGGGGCTAAGTCGGTGTATTTCATCAATGAAAAGAACATCGTTTGGCTCCAAGTTGGTGAGCAAACCGGCCAAATCGCCTGGTTTGTCCAGCACAGGACCTGAAGTGATGCGAATGCCGACATTCAGTTCGTTTGCAATGATGTTGGCAAGGGTAGTTTTGCCCAAACCAGGAGGGCCATGCAGCAGCACATGGTCCAAGGATTCCAACCGTTGCTTGGCAGCCTGCACAAAAACCTTGAGATTGTCCACCACCTTGAACTGCCCGGTAAAATCATGAAAGGAAGCAGGCCGCAAAACCTTCTCTATCTCCTGTTCTTCGGGCGTCATGCTCTCGTCAGAGGCATCTAGATTCTTATTTTTCATCTCGCAAATTTATTAAAAACAAGGTATGTTTTAATCTTGGCAAATTATGCCCATTTTTCATCAATAAAGAAAGACTTCGGTGGCCCCGTTGCCATATTTTTGCATCGAAGCGTTGGAATAGGTGATGCCATCCATGGTATCCAAAATGGAAATGATCTCGTTCTTCAAAACACCCTTGCCGATACCGTGAATGAAGACGATACTGCGCATTTTATTGGTAATGGCCTCGTTCAGTTTATGGTCGAAATGGCGCAATTGAATCTTGATAATCTCCGCATTGCTCATGCCACGGATGTCGTCAATCAGTTCTTCGATGTGAAGGTCCACTTCCATGGTCGTCATGCCTGGAAAATCGTTTGCAGGCTTGCGAATGACCTCTTTTACCTTCATCATTCCTTCCGAAATGTCCTTGGCAACGAACTTCATGCTTGGTTTTTCTTCCTTTTTGGGCTCCTCTTTCATCCAGATGCTGAAGACAAAACCCTCCTTGTCGAGCAAATCAAGCTTCTTGAAATTCTTAGCTCGGGTAAAGGACGAAATGTTTAAGGTGAGGAGTTTGGAAACGGGTTCGAGTGGCTTATAAAACCCTTTTTGGTAAAATATTGCATCGATGGAAACGGCATTCCAGTCGTCGAGTTCGTTTTGTTTCACCACCTGCATCAGATGTTTTGAAACCGGGACGATAACACCCGTATTTACGCCGATGAATTCGCGTTTATGAACGATGTTATAGGCATAAAGAACCATAAAATTGGTATTGTTGACCAAATAGATGTGATGGGTGGGGTTTTCGGTTTCGTCTTCTTTGGTGAAAGCTAAAAATAGCCCCTCTTTGCCCGAAATCTGGTCGTTGAAGGCGGTGGTTTTACGTGGAGTGGAGGAGGTGGTGTTGTTTTTATCAGTCTTGTTGTTCACCAAAACCAACTGGTTGGTCTGAAATTCGAACTCGAAGTCGTTTTCAACGGAAACCATGACCAAATCGTGACTGATGATGGCTGAAATAACGCCTCCGCCAGTCTCATTAAGAAACCTTACGCTGTCGCCGATATTGAATTTACGTGTTGTCATGATTTATTTATTCCGGTGGCAAAACTAAGCATTTCGGTGGGCATGGGGCCTACTGTTTTTATTGATGACCTTAAAAAGCATTTAACCCAAACTGTCTTTTTGTCAATTCATGATGAATAAGTCTGCCAAAATTGTGTCTATTTATCATTTTAATACGTAAATTATCAATATTAATGTACTCAACAAAGCTAAAACCTTAGACAGAAGTAGCTGAAATCTGGGTAAAAGTTGGCGATAATCGTGTACTTTTTCGGGATAATCGTGTACTTTTTTGGGATAATCGTGTACTTTTTGGGAATAATCGTGTACTTTTTGGAAGTAACCATGTACTATTTGGAAGTAACCATGTACTATTTTGAGGTTCATCAACACAAATTATTTTTACTTAGGCATAAGTAAAAGAATCGTAAGTAAAACTTGGAATAAAAGGGGTAAAAGTTGGCGTAAAAGGGGTAAAACTTGGAGATAAAGGGGTAACATTTTGGGTTATAGGGGTAACATTTTGAGATAAAGGGGTAAGATTTAGCTTAAGAGGGGTAAGATTTTGGCTTTCTTGAGTAGGTTGTATATTTATCAAGGCATATTTTTATTTTTATTAAGTATGGAGTATTTTAATAGCATCCATATTCCATCAATGATAATCATGAATAATTTATTAATGGATAAAATTTTCATCAATATTTCTATAATTATGCCCCTTTCGGGCAATTATCATAGAAATATTGGCAGTAAAAAAAGTCTTATTTTACTGCTGGATTTTTTTCAAGACTGCCAAGAATAAATCATCTATCCTCACGCCACCGTGCTCTTCCACAAACACCAAGTTGGCGATATTTCCGTTGCCAAAATGGGTGATGGTGAGGGTATAACTGGTGCCATTGTGGCTGGCGCTTTTACCCAGATATTTGGCATCGACACTGGTGGTAGGAATGATTTTATCGGGGGCCTGAATATCGTCATAAACCTTGCGGCGCATGAGTTTCAGGTTGCCCATCGGGGCCTCGATGGTTCGTTTTTCGTTCACATTTTGCCCTTGGAAGATAAGTACGTTTATATGCAAACTATCGGTGATGAAAACGATGACCGAATCGCCGCTTTGGGGATAATTGAAGGTGCCGAAATTGCCATTTGCATAGTCGATATGGCCTGCATAAGCGGGTTTCAGGACGTTGTTCTTTTGCGCTTGGGCAATATTCATAAAGAAAAGAATAAACTGCATCAAAAGGAGTGCATGTAGTATCTTTTTCATGGCATAAAAGGGATGGAATTGGGTAAAAATGGCTTAGATGGACTTCAGGGTATTGACCAAAACATCAAGCATGTCGTCATTGAAATCAAGATGCGTAACCATGCGGATGGTTTGCTTGGTGGTAGCTGCAGCCTTGATGTTTTTTGCAGCCAGTTTTGCCAAGAAATCTTCATGAGTCATCGAATTGTTGAGCTTGAAAATGATGATGTTGGTATCCACCGGCATGATGCTTTCTATATAGGTCAAGTTTTTGAGGGTGGTCTCGATAATTTTGGCTCTTTGGTGGTCTTCCTTGAGGCGTTTTATGTTATTGTCGAGAGCATAGATGCCTGCTGCAGCAAGAAAACCGGCTTGACGCATGCCCCCGCCGAAAACCTTTCTGATTCGTTTGGCCTTATGGATATTTTCTTTTGAAGAAAGCATCACCGACCCAACCGGAGCACCGAGTCCTTTCGATAAACAAACGGAAATGGTATCGAAAAGTTTACCCAAATCCTTCGGGTTGTCATGAGTTTCAGTCAAGGCATTGAAAATTCTGGCTCCATCAAGATGAAACTTCAAGCAATTATCCTTCACCACCTGATGGATGGCAGCCATTTCCTTCATCGTATAATAACTTCCTCCACCTCGGTTGCTGGTGTTTTCTAAAGCTACCAAAGAGGTAGGGGCAAAGTGGGTATTTTCAGGATTGATGTTGTCGATGACATCTTGTGGCGTCATTCTTCCTCTGTCGCCATTTACAAGCCTTGGAGAAACACCAGAATTGAAAGCCATGCCACCAGCTTCGTATTTATAAATATGAGCTTGCACATCGCAAATGACTTCCTGTTGCGGTTGGGTAAGAACTTTTATTGCCGTCTGGTTGGTCATCGTACCCGACGGGCAATAAATTCCTGCTTCCATACCAAACATTTCTGCAGCTTTGGCCTCCAGTTTATTTATTGATGGGTCTTCAGAGAAAACATCGTCGCCAACTTCAGCATTCCACATAGCATCAAGCATTCCTTTGGTAGGCTTGGTGACGGTATCGCTTCTTAAATCTATAATCATGATATTCTGTTTTTTTAGCGGGACTAAATTACATTAAATATTTTTATCTGTTGCCATAAAAAAGAAAAAGAGGGCTATTAACCCTCTTTTTCAAAATCATGCGAATTAACTAAATTATTTCGCTTCTTCTTTTTTCACTGGAGCAGGAGCTGGAGCTGGTTTGCCATCTTTTCCGCCTTCAGTAGGACGTTTAGGAGGATTTTCCATTGCTTTGTACTTTGTTTGTTGCTCTGGATTTAAAACCTTGATCATTTCAGCTTTTTCGTTTTCACGAACTTTGTCTCTTGCAGCCATTCTAGCTTCTTTGTCAGCACCTGCAGTTTTCATTGCATTTTGCATTTCAGTGTCGCTTTTCATGATGATAGCTTTAACCTTTGCAACTTGCTCAGTTGAAAGATCCAATCTTTTCTTCAATTGTTCAGCTCTTTTTTCAGCTCTTTCTTCAGGAGTCAATGGTTTTGGAGCTTGTTGTGGAGCACCTTTAGCATCACCTGCAGGTTTTGCAGCTGGGGCAGCTTGTTTAGCAGCTGGATCTTGCTTCTCTTGAGCAATGGCAACAGTTCCATAACCGAATATGGATACTACTAATAAAATCTTTACGAAGTTTTTCATTGTTATATTTTTATATTATTAATGGTGCAAATATATAAGGTTGTTTGTGAACGAATAATGAATTTTATTTTATTAATTAAAGATTTGTTTATTTTACATTTTATAAGAATAATTCAAAGTAGGATGAACGATCAAAAAGTATTGAAAACAAATGGGTTAAGTACAACTTTGCCTATTCTGTTGTTTACTGCCAATTGCATCTTTATAGTGACCTATCTTATTTTCGGCTATTTTACTCGAATGTGCAATGATGACTTCGCCTACTGTTTTAGGGTGGATAAAATGGGAATGTGGAATGCATTCATCTTTTCATATAAAACGTGGAACACTCGCTGGAGTTCAATATTGTTAATGAATGGAATGATGAATTGTTTTGACCCAACTGCGTCGTTATTGTTGTATTATATATTCCTTCTTTTATTATTCATTGGTTCCGTATTTAAGTTGATTGGATCTTTTTGTGATTTGTTAAAGGTTAAACCTTCACCTATAAACCTTCTGAATTATTCCATGTTGGCATGTTCCGGATTCTTTCTGTTTAATATGGGAATAGGTGAGACTTGGTTTTGGATGAACGCCTCTACGATATATATCTTTCCAGTAATCATGTTTTGTGTTGGTTTATCATTAGTCATCAATCGAAAAACAACAACACCAATATATGCATTGATCTTTCTGTCTTTCATTTTGGCGGGAGGTGGAAACGAACCATTCGTCATAATCATGATTTGCTTGTTATCATTGATGATATTCAAGCTTAGGAAGCTTAAAACATCTATGCCTATTCCCTTTATCAATGCAATGAAAAGGAAAACCATACTAGCTGTGACCGCAATGTTCATTTCGTTTATGATAACGTTATTTTGCCCTGGCATAGCTATAAGGAATTCATTCCTTCCACCATTAAGTTGGATGCATGTATTTCAGTCGGTTGCCTATACTTCTTTTCAAGTGATGAAAATCACTGCGGTAGAAAAGGTATGGTTCATTTTACCATTCTTCTTGATATGGGTGGCTCTTGGAACAAAGTTATCATCATTGAGAAATGAAATCATCGGTAGGTTTATCTCAAAAATCAATTCCATAATCTATATATTGATGGCATTTTGCTTCATCAACATCATCATTAGTGCTGTGGCCATTCATGGAGTGCCTCCAATGAGATCATTAACAACCATGACGTTATTGGAAACAACAATACTTATTCTCATTGGCATCAAGATGGGATACCAAACAACTTTGCCTAAACGCCTTTCTATGATTACGCCTATATTCTTGATAGCGGTGTATGCCGCATTGTTGTTTCATCAATACCCAATCATAAAGGCGCATGCTGCCGCTTATGATGATCGAATCATTTTCCTCAAAGGCATTCCGAAGGATCAAAAACAAGCGGTAAAAGTCAGGGCTCTGCCACCATCCGGGTGGTTATACGATGGCGACATCAGCTCGGACACTGCCAATATTCAAAACAGCTACCTGAAAGAGGCTCTGCATCTTCCGTACTCCGTATATACTGAATAACCGTAGTTGTTTCATCACCAATCATCATCCAAAGAATTGTTTAATTTTATACTTTTGCAGCCTAAATTTAAAATCAATGAAAAGAGTTCTCTCCTTACTGATCCTAATCTTCGTTTCCAAGGCTGCCTTGTTGGCGCAGTCGCCTGAATCCTTGATGACACAGGCCTCTACCGAATATAAAAACTCCAACTTTGTGGGAGCCATCTCCCTCTGCAGCAAGGTGATACAGCAGAAACCGGATGCCTTTTTGGCCTTTTGCACCAGAGGCCTTTCTTATTATCAATTGGCGAAGTATGATGCCGCCATTTCGGACTACAACAAGGCAATAGAGTACAATCCCAACTTCGCCGAGGTCATCTATTATAGAGGTTTGGTGTATGACAAGATGAACAAGTTCGAGCTTTCCGTTTCCGATTATACCCGCGCCATACAGATCAATCCGAACTACATGGATGCCTATTACAAAAGAGGGTTGGGCTATTACCAGATAGGAAAATACGACTTCTCCGTGCTGGATTTCACCAAGACCATACAAATAGGCGGCGACAAACCGGATGCCTATTTCAACCGCGGCCTATGTTACTATCAGATGGATAAATATGAGGCCGCCATTGCCGATTACGACAAGGCCGTTATCATAAAACCAACCTACAAGGAAGCCATTTTCAACCGTGGCTTGGCGTTTTACTATCTCGGAAACTATGAGCCGGCCGTGCAAGACTATTCCAAAGCCATCGCCTTGGATTTAGCCTATACCGATGCCTATTATCACCGTGGCTTGGCATACAACCACCTCGACAAATACACGCTGGCGATAGCCGATTTGAACAAGGCGATACTACTTAAGGTGGACTATGCCGATGCTTACTGCAACTTGGGCTATGCCTATTATAAAGCTGCCAAATATGAGGAGGCCATGAGCAACCTGAACAAGGCCATAAGCCTGAAATCGGACAATGCCGACAGTTATTTCTATCTCGGCTTGGTGAAACTCAAACAGAAGCAGTTCGAACAGTCCATCTTGAGCTTCTCCAAATGTTTGGAGCTCAAGGGCAAGCAGGAAAGCTTCCCCGAAGGCTATTACAACAGGGGAGTGGCATACATGTCGTTGGGAAAGAACGATGACGCTTTGGATGATTTCAACCAGGCCATCAAGTTAAGTCCGGACTATGCCGAAGCCTACTCGAAACGGGGGCTCACCAAGATAGCCATGGACAGGAAAACCGAAAGCTGTGCCGACCTGAAAAAGGCTGCCGACATGGGCTTGGAAGAGGCCATCAACGCCTACGTAAAGAACTGCGACTAACAACCGCCCCCATTCAACATGATAACGGCTAAGGGCATCTTCAAATCGTATGGCACACTCCCCGTGCTCAAGGGCATCGACGTAACGATAGAGCAGGGCGAGATTGTCTCCATTGTGGGCCCTTCCGGTGCTGGCAAGAGCACACTTCTGCACATAATATCCACGCTTGATACGGCCGACAAAGGCTCCGTGCTTTTCAACAACATAGATATAAACGGACTGAACGGAAAGAAGCTGGCGGCCTTCAGAAACAAGAACATCGGCTTCATCTTCCAGTTCCATCATTTGCTGCCCGAATTCAATGCCTTGGAGAATGTATGCATCCCGGCCTTCATTGCCGGTCTTGGCAAAAAGGACGCCGAAAAGAAGGCCACCGAACTGCTTGAGTTCCTCGGTCTCAAGGATAGATTGCTGCACAAACCCAAGGAGCTATCCGGTGGCGAACAGCAACGTGTGGCCGCTGCAAGGGCCTTGATAAACAACCCATCGGTGGTGATGGCCGATGAGCCTTCGGGCAATCTCGATTCTAATGCTGCCACCGACCTTCATAATCTTTTCTTCCAACTTAGGCAGCAGTTCAACCAGACTTTCGTAATAGTAACCCACAACGAGGAACTGGCAAACATGGCCGACCGAAAGCTCACCATGAAAGATGGCTACCTGATGCCCATCAATCAATAGTCTCAACAGAAACCACTCCCCCTAAACGCCTTTGGTGGTTAGGTGCTGGCTGCTTCTAAAAACGAACTTGTAAAAAACAAAAAAGCGGACCCACTTTATAGTAGCAGGTCCGCTTGATGTTTATTGTTTTATCAGAAACTACACCGCCGTAAACGGTTTTGGGTCCGACCAAACACGGGTTTTGTCGGTGCCATCGTAGCACACACGAACCTGGTAATCCTTGCCGTGCTTCATCCCATCTATTATCACTATGTGCTTGTCGGTAGAATGTTCTATCGTCACCTCTCCGCTCACCACTTCCGTTATTTCCACGTAGGTTCCGTGGCAATATTTCTTCGATGTCTGCACCGTAATTTTCGCCCTGCCAGTTACGCCTTTCACCGCCTCTATGGTGGTGATGACGGCTTGGTCCATCTGTCCCACCTCTTCGCCTGGTTTGGCCAATGTCATTCCAGTAGTTTCAAGGGCTACTTCATCTGCCAAGACGCTAGTTCCGCCATGTTGACGGTTGGCTTCTACAGCATAAACCTTCAGCAGTTTTTGGAAAGCCAGCATCTTCTCTTCTGCATGGCGGATATCTATTTCGTTTCTGTTCGCCGCCTTGTCTTGCGCAGTTCTCCAAACCACACCACCGGCAAGGACATTCACATCCTCGGCGTGAATCATTGTAAAGTTCGTATTGCCAGAAATCCCCATGCCTGTGGTACCAAAAACGCTGTTTATCCTGATGCGGATTTCGTCTGTTTCAGGAATCGTTTTGTTTTCGTAAAACTCGATTAATTTTGCCATGATTTATTTTTTTATAAATTTATACTTTTTTTATCGTTGCAAATATACGATTTTTTAATTTGGTATTATTCATTACTTTTTTTGTTGAATGATTTTCAAGAATAAATATCTTGGATTATCAAAAAAAAAAGGTGGCAAATTTTTCTAAACCGTGTTCGTGTTTTGGTAAACCATGTTCGTGTTTTGGTAATCCATGTTCGTGTTTTGGCAGTCCATGTTCGTGTTTTGATAAACCATGTTCGTGTTTTGATAAACCATGTTCGTGGATTGATAAACCATGTTCGTGGATTGGCAAACCATGTTCGTGGATTGATAAACCATGTTCGTGGATTGGCATTCCATGTTCGTGGATTGGCATTCCACGTTCGTGGATTGGCATAACATAAAACTATAAGTAAAAACCTTTATTACCATCATTATCAGCAAGTTAATCGTTTTTTGGAGGGCTTTTTCATTAAAATAATCAATAAAACCCAAACCACAGCGGTCGATTGACCGGAGTGGTTTCCAACTTTACCAAAGTTTAGAACTTTGGTAAAGTTTGGTCTTTCTATTTTATTTTTCCTAATTTTGTATGACTAAAACCAAATACCAAGCTCATGAAAAACAAAATCTTTACCCTCCTTCTGATCATCTCAACGCTTATATATAAAGAGGCGAGTGCCCAAGTTCTTTGCATTTATTGCTACGACCAAAACGATTCCATCAGCCACGGTGTGCATAATTTGATATTGAATGGCGGGTTTGAGAATAGTAATTGTGTCCCCTTTCCGGGCAATGGCAGATTTTGTCCTACTGCAAATGCCTACAATTGCAATATTGCGAATTGGCAATGCACTGGGGGTGGCGTAAATACCTATGCAGGGATTTTCGATAACGCCAATTCAATAATTCCAGAAGGTGCCAAGGCAGCCTATTTTGGCAATTTGCTTGCCTTGCCTTGCTCACCAACTATGGATGATACCGCCTGCATTGCCCATAATGGCTGCACCATTTCGGGGGTTCCTTTTGGGTATCCGCAAAGTTCGGTGGTAGGTTTTTATGGTGGAGATACGGGCATCAGTTTAAACCAAAACGTAACGGGCTTGACCATAGGCGCTACCTATGTTTTGGAATTTTGGGCCGGTGGCGAAAACAATCCTCATCCGGGGATATTTGCCGTTAATGTAGGCTTTGGAAACACTTTGTTGAAAAACCCACCTACACCTATAAATACCGGAATTGGTATCCGTTACATCATTGAGTTTATTGCTACCGCCACCTCACACACCATAAAATTCACCAATTGGGGGCATATTTGTCAAACTTGCACCGAATTGGTTTTGGATGATGTGAGATTATATACTCTCGCCGAACTGGACAGTTCGGTTCCTCATTGGTATGAAGGAATCAAGGCCATAAATTCCATCAACGAAACAAGTATCTACCCAAACCCAACAGGGAATGTTCTTTCTGTAAAGACTTCTGATAAAGAGCGTTTAACGATAGTGGTTTATGATGTCCTATCCCGCAAACTGCTTTCGCAAGAGTTCACTGGCAATGCAGATATTAATATAGAGCGTTTAAGCAGAGGCATTTATCTTTATCAAATTATTAATGATAAAGGCATCATCAAGAATGGCAAGATAGTGAAGGAGTAATCAATAAAGTATCCTTACGAACTCGCTTTCGCTTGGTGCCACCAGCTTTCCTATTGGCGTTTTTGTTATTTCTGATAGATCAAAGTCCTTCATCAAGGCATGGAATTCGTTCAAGGAGTCCGGATTTACGGCTATCAAAAGTCCACCGCTTGTTTGCGGATCGCATAGCGTTATCAAGGAATTGCCGTCTATGCCTGTCACTTTCTTCTCATAGCTTCCCCAATTACGGGTTACGTTTCCCGGGTAGCAATATTGCTTGATGTAAAAGTCCAAATCCTTTATCAAAGGTACGCTAGGGTAGTGGAGTTCGGCGCAAAGGTTGCTGCCTTCTGCCATCTCTATAAGGTGCCCCAAGAGACCGAATCCGGTAACATCCGTCAAGGCATTCACTCCTTTGAGTTTGCCAAGCTCTTCGCCCACTTTGTTCAAGGTTATCATCAGGGCCAAGGCGGTTTGATAGTCTTCGTCACGCACAATGCCTTTCTTCACTGCGGTAGAGATGATTCCTACCCCAAGAGGTTTGGTAAGGAAAAGGAGGTCGTTCTTTTGAGCGGCGTTGTTCTTTTTAAGGTTTGTGGTAGGGATGATTCCATTCACAGCCAAGCCGAAAATGGGGTCGGTAGTGTTGATGCTGTGTCCGCCAGCCAAGGGAATGCCAGCCTCTTCACATATCTTTCTGCTGCCTTTAATTACTTCTTGAGCCAGTTCGGCAGGCAAGGTATCCATGTTCCAGCCAAGGATGGCCACTGCCAAAAGCGGTTTGCCGCCCATAGCATAAACGTCATTGATTGCATTGCAGGAGGCTATTCTTCCGAAATCAAATGCATCATCAACGATAGGAGTGAAGAAGTCGGTGGTGGTTATCAAAGCACGACCATCACCAAGGTCATAGGCAGCGGCATCATCGCGGCTGTTGTTTCCAACAAGCAAATTGGCAAAGTCCTTGCTGCTTTCGTTGCCTTTAAGGATGATGTCCAACTGCGAAGAAGGTATTTTACATCCGCAGCCAGCACCCTTGCTGAATTGCATCAGTTTGATCTTTTCTTCCATAAGCGATACCTATATATTAAGGAGCGTTTAGCCCCAGTTGTAAGCTTTTGCTTAGAATCGTTCCAAGTTGCTGAAGAAGAAGTTTCCTTCTATGGCAGCATTGTCATCACTGTCAGATCCATGCACTGCATTGGCGGAAATGTCTTTTGCGTACAAGTTTCTGATGGTTCCTGGGGCCGCTTTAGCAGGATCGGTAGCACCGATAAGCGTTCGGAAGTCCTCTATTGCATTTTCCTTCTCCAATATCACCGCCACGATTGGTCCTGACGACATATAACTCACCAAGTCCTTGTAAAAAGGTCTTTCTGCATGAACGGCGTAGAACTCACCTGCTCGTTCTGGTGTCAATTGCAAGTATTTCATGGCAATAATCTTGAAACCTGCTTCAATAATCTTGTTTAAAATTGCTCCGGTGTACCCATTTGCTACACCATCGGGCTTAATCATCGTGAATGTGCGATCTGTTCTCATTACTTTTTATCTGTTGTTTTATTTTTTAAGGCCGCAAATCTAACAATTTTAAATGTATAAATTTAAACTCCTTTACTTTTAATTCCTTCTGATGTTCACGCTACTGTCATTTCCCTTTTCTACTTTTGCAGCCAAACATAAACAATAGAAACATTGAAAAATAGATTTCCATATCAAGAAGTATTGCCTCTTATCAAGCTGCTCTTAGACCCCAAGCGCATAGTAATAACCACTCATCACAAGCCGGATGGCGATGCCATGGGTTCTTCGTTGGGATTATACAATTACCTGTTAGCCAAGGGCCATCATGTTACCGTTGTGGTCCCTTCCGACTACCCCGATTTCTTGGAATGGATGCCTGGAAACCACACTGTGATAGAATATCCGAAGGCAAAAGAACAATGCAAGCAATTGTTTAATGATGCCGAGATATTATTTTGTCTTGATTTCAACCAGCCGAACAGGGTGGAGGAGATGGAGGCCGATATGCTCGCCTCGAAGGCCATCAAGGTCTTGATAGATCATCATTTGCATCCGCAGGCCTTCTGCGACCACACTTTTTCCTATCCTTTGGCTTGTGCCACTGCCGAGCTGGTCTATCAATTCATCGTTTCCATGGACGACAAGACGCTCATCAACAAGGCTGTGGCCGATTGTCTTTATACGGGCATCATGACGGACACCAATTCCTTCCGTTTTGAGACCATGACAGCCGATACCCACCGTACCATAGCCGGATTGATGGATGCAGGAGCTGCCAATTATGTGATTCATGAAAATGTATATGATAATTTCTCTTACGACCGGATGAAGATGGTTGGTTTCAGCCTTTTTCATCGCCTGGTGATGGTTCCCGAGTTCAAAACGGCCTATATCAGTCTCTCCCAGGAGGATCTCAAGCAATTCAAAAGCACCACTGGCGATACCGAGGGGGTTGTAAATCTCGCTTTAAGCATCAAGGATGTCAAGTTGGCGGCATTTTTTTATGAAACCCCTCATCTGGTGAAGATTTCCTTGAGGTCTAAGGGTGTCTTTTCGGTCAAGGAAGTCGCCCAGGCCCATTTTCAGGGTGGTGGACATAGGAATGCTGCTGGCGGCAAATCTTTTACTTCCATAGATGATGCCATCAAGAAATTCTTGTCGATATTGCCTGATTATAAGCACGAATTATTAAAATAACTGCCCTATAAACCATGAAAATGAATGCCAAACATAACACCGCTTCGGTCTTAATAATCAGTTTTTGTGTTATAATCAGCTTATTTTCGTGCCATACTGCCACCAATGCTCCCCAGCAGCCTGACCTGACCACTCCGCCTACCGATAGCATGAAGGAGGCGCTCATCAACAACAATAGAAAAGGTATGCAGGATGAATCGGCTGATATTGAGGCCTTTGCAAAACGCAGAAATTGGGATATGGAAGCCACCGGCACCGGTCTTCGTTACCAAATATATAAGCAAGGAACCGGAAATGCCACTCCAAAGAAAGGCGATTTCGTCTCGGTAGCCTTCATGGTCTATCTTTTGGATGGAACCCTTTGCTATAAATACGACATCGACAAACCTTATCTTTTTCAAGTCTCCAAATCTAAAGTCGCACGAGGATTAGAAGAAGGAGTAATGAAAATGAGGGTAGGGGACAGGGCCCGATTGCTTTGCCCCAAGCATTTGGGATATGGTTTGGTGGGTGATGACAAAAAAATACCTGCCAATTCCATCCTTTTTTACGATGTAGAGCTGCTTTCCATCAAATAATGCCTCCAATTTCAAGTAATTTCTCTTGATTATCATCAATAATCATCCAAATAGCCCCAATATTTGGGATATTTAATGGTTTATGATTACCGGTAATGGTAATTATAAAGTCATTGATAAGAATCTTTAACTGACAATAGATCAAAAACAAATGATTCATAGGGGAAGGGAGAAGACATTCGCTATTAATCATCTTATTGAGACCGAAAGACTAAAGTTTGTTGGTCTTAATCATCTTATTGAGACAGAAAGATTAAAGTTTGTTGGTCTTAATCATCTTATTAAGACCGAAAAATTAAAGTTTGTTGGTCTTAATCATCTTATTAAGACCGACAGATTAAAGTTTGTTGGTCTTAATAATCTTATTGATAGCAAAGGATTAAAGTTTATGGGTCTAATCATCTTATTTATAGCAAAGGATTAAAGTTTATGGGTCTAATCATCTTATTAAGACCAACAATAATAACTTTCTCGTTTTGATGCTTTTATTTTATACCACTTATAGTATTATAAAAGCATAAAATAACTTATAGCTATTCAATCATTAATGCCTAAACATTAATTATCATACCATTTATATTAATCATTAATGATAATTACGTATAAATTACTTTTATATAATGTATTGATAAACAAATATAAATGTAAATATATCCGTTATATTTAGCAGAACAATGAATTATTGAGAAAAGTAACAGAAATGACCTGTTACATCTGTTCCGGAACCTTAATTCCCATTAATCTCATGCATTCCTTGATGGTTTGACCGGCAATATTGGATAATTGCAACCTGAAAAGAGAGGTATTCACCTTTTCAGCATCTGCAATTGGGCAGTCGTGATAGAAGGTATTGAACAACTTGGCAAGTTCATAAACATAATTGGCAACGATGGAAGGACTAAGTTCAGTTGCAGCACCATGTACGATATTCGGAAACTGGAAAACATGTCGAAGTATGTCCTTTTCTTTCTGCATCATCGGCCTATCGAGCAAAACAGACTGCTGGCGAAACGATTTCAAGCCATCCAATTTCTCAGCCTTGCGGATGACGGAACAGATGCGTGCATAAGTATATTGAATAAAGGGCCCCGTGTTGCCATTGAAGTCAATGCTTTCGGCAGGATTGAACAACATGGTTTTCTTGGCATCTACCTTGAGAATATAATACTTCAAGGCACCCATGCCCAGCTTGTAAAAGAGCTTTTCGGCCTGCTCCATGGTAAAATCTTCCACTTTTCCCAATGCAAGAGTGGTATCGCGAGAGGTATTCACCATTTCTTCAATCAATTCATCGGCATCTACCACCGTGCCTTCGCGAGATTTCATCTTCCCAGATGGCAAATTGACCATGCCGTAGGATAGATGGTACAAACCATCCCACCAAGGCTTACCCAATTTCTTAAAAATGAGTTTAAGAACCTTGAAATGGTATTCCTGTTCGTTGCCAACAACATATATCAACTGATCCAGGTTCGGATATTCCTCAAAACGCAAGGCAGCAGTGCCCAAGTCTTGGGTAATGTAAACGGAAGTGCCATCACCACGCAACAAAAGCTTCTCGTCCAGGCCATCTTCAGTCAAATCAACCCAAACGGAGCCATCCTCTTTCTTGTAGAAGATACCCTTCTGCAATCCCTCTTCCACTATCGCTTTGCCCAACAAATAGGTCTGCGATTCATAATAAATCTTATCGAAATCGACTCCAAGCTTCTTGTAAGTAGCGTCAAAACCTTCATAAACCCATCCATTCATCGTTTTCCATAGCTCCATCACGGATGAATCCCCTTGTTCCCACTTGATCAACATCTCTTGAGCATCTATAATCACGGGAGCTTGCTTCTTGGCTTCGTCCTCATTCAGGCCATTCTTCATCAGTTCCTCTATTTCCTTCTTGTATTCCTTGTCGAACTTCACATAGTATTTACCTACCAGATGATCACCCTTCAAACCCGAGGAATCTGGTGTTTCGCCATTTCCCCAACGCTGCCAAGCCAACATGGATTTACAGATATGTATGCCGCGATCATTGATAAGATTCGCCTTTTTAACGGAATTACCTGCTTCCTTAAGGATTTCTGCCACCGAATATCCTAAAAGGTTATTCCTTACATGCCCCAAATGAAGCGGCTTGTTGGTATTTGGGGAAGAATATTCCACCATCACATTTTTTACAATGGAGTCGTTTCCTTTTACCTTTAAAATGAATTTATTCAAATATCCGACTTCGTTAAAGTACTCCAGCCACTGCCCATCCGACAGACCTAAGTTAAGGAAACCTTTCACCACATTAAAGTTTGCTAGGGTGTTGAAATTATTACTGATGTATTCCCCGATACTTTTACCAGTCTCCTCCGGCGATAGGCGGCTTTCCTTGATAAAAGGAAATACAACCAGTGTAAAATCACCTTCAAACTCCTTGCGAGTCTCGGTCAACTGGATGCTTTCGGGAGAAATGGTGATATTGTATAAGGCATAAAGCGCTTCCGCTATCTTAATTTTAAGATCATGTTCTATGTTCATAATTATTTGGGGGTATTTATTTAGTTTATTAGTATTAATGACAAAAGACTACACTATAATATAAGTGTTCCTTCCCAATGGAAGAATTAATTAGTATTAAATTGGAATAATTTTAGTTGGTAAGTTGGCTAACGATCCTTTGAAGAATCTCAAAAGTGTTCTCGGCCATCAGATTTTCCTTATCAAGAGTAGGATTTACTTCAGCAATTTCGAAACAACAGACTTTTTCATTCTGTATCAGTCGAACACAAAGACTTCCAGCTTCCTTTTCTGTAATTCCATTACGAACTGGAGTTCCAGTTCCTTTAGAAATGGATGAATCCATCGAATCCACATCAAAGGAAATGTAGATAAGATTGCATTTTGAAAGATGGGATAAGGCATCTCGGGCAATCTTTTCAACACCATTTCGTCTAACTTCTGATGTTGTGAATATCTTAACATGATGTTTCTTCAAGAGATACGATTCTTCCGGTTCCACATCACGAAGGCATATATATACTATGTCTCGATACTCGATTTTAGGTGAAATATTGCCGATTTTCTTCAATTTATTCCATAAATCAACAGTTTCTTTGTCAGGTTTGTTCATTTTATTCTGAACATTATCCTCACCTAAAGAGACAGCAAGTGGCATTCCATGAAGATTTCCAGATGGAGTAGTGTATGGGGAATGCAAATCAGCATGAGCATCAATCCATATTACACCAAGGCGTTGTTTGGGATACGCCATCTTAATTCCAGCTATCGTGCCACCAGCAGAACTGTGGTCGCCAGCCAAAATCAAAGGGAATTCATTATGCTTTAATGTATGCGAAACCTCGGTAGCTATCTTCTCATATAAAGTTACCATACCTTTAATCCGTTTAGCGTAAGGGCTACCTTGAGAATCAAACAAAATGTTGTTGTCAACAGGTACTTGGCTTGACTTCTCAACCCTAAATAGGTTGCTTCCATAGTCTAAAGCTGCAATTCTTATTGCATCAGGACCTAAACTGGCTCCACGCGTTCCTGCACCAATTTCTGATTTTACTTCTATTATCTTTAATGATTTCATAATACTAAAATATTTTACATTATACTTTTTTATATCATCCGAGTTACTTACTTTTGCATCCCGATTCTAATCCGGCAAACTTACAATTAATATTCGATTACAAATATAATAATTATTTAAATGAAAAACAAATATAGAGACTTAATTGATCAAACATTCGATTTTCCACAGGAAGGTTTTGAACTTATTGATGGTATCATACACTTTCAAGGTATTTCCTTGATGGACATCATTGAACAATATGGAACACCATTGAAGATAACCTACCTTCCAAAGATAAGCACGCAGATACAAAAGGCAAAGAAGTTCTTTAATGTAGCAATTGCTAAGGCTGATTATAAGGGTACTTATACTTACTGCTATTGTACCAAAAGTTCTCACTTTTCATTCATTATGGATGAAGTGCTGAAAAATGATGTGCATCTTGAAACTTCATCGGCTTATGACATTCCGATTATTCACAAGCTATTTGAAGAAGGAAAGATTGACAAGAATAAATATATTCTGTTCAATGGTTTTAAAAGAGATAATTATATGGAATATATTTCTCAATTGATCAATGACGGTTTTGTCAATGCCATCCCCATCTTAGATAACATGAAGGAGCTGAACTATTATCAAACAAATAACAATGTCAAATGCAAGATAGGAATTAGGATTGCTGCCGATGAAGAGCCATCGAATGATTTCTATACCTCCAGGCTGGGTATCAGATACAATGACATTTTGGATTTCTATAAGACCAAAATAAAGAATAATCCTAAGTTTGAACTTAAAATGCTTCACTTCTTTATCAATACCGGTATCAAGGATTCAGCCTACTATTGGAATGAACTACATAAGTGTATAAATGTTTATTGCGACCTAAAGAAAATCTGCCCTGAGTTGGAATCATTGGATATTGGTGGTGGATTCCCAATCAAAACAAAATTGGATTTCAACTACGATTATGAATATATGGCTGACGAAATCATCCAGCAAATTAAAAATACTTGTGTTCAGCGAGAGGTGAAAGAACCTAACATATTTACAGAGTTCGGCAGCTTTACTGTTGCCGAAAGTGGTGCAATATTATATTCCGTAATTGACCAAAAGCAACAGAATGATAATGAATTATGGTATATGATTGATAGTTCATTTATTACTACCTTGCCCGATACCTGGGGCATCAATCAGAAATTCATTTTGCTTGCAATCAATAAATGGGACAATGAATATTGGAGGGTTAATATTGGTGGATTGACATGTGATAGCGATGATTATTATAACCGAGAATCTTCAAATAACGTAGTTTATCTTCCAAAACTTAATGGCGAAAGTCCGGCAGAAGACCTGCTTTATATAGGCTTCTTTCATACAGGAGCATATCAGGAATCATTGGGTGGGTATGGTGGCATTCAACACTGTTTGGTGCCTGCCCCCAAACATGTCATCATCGATAGAAATGAAGATGGCGAAATCACCACGCGCCTATTTGCCAAGGAACAAAGCGCCAAATCGATGCTTAAGATTTTGGGATATTAATTTAGACTGTAATTGTTTGGAATAGATTCCTTAGTTATTTCATCGATTAAATAAAAAAAGGGAGATTATTAATCTCCCTTTAGTCGTTTTAGTGTACTTGTCGATACTGATTACCAACGGTTACCGTCGCTGCGGCCACGGTTGTATCCGCCACCACCACGTTTGCCATCTTCTCTTGGTTTTCTTTCTTCTGCAACAGTTACAGTTAATTTTTTACCTTCAAGTTCTTTTCCGTTCAATTCGGACATCGCCTTGTTGGCCTCCTCATCGTTTTCCATGTCAACAAAGCCGAAGCCTTTACTGCGACCGGTCATTTTATCGGAAATAATGTTTACAGAAGCAACTGTTCCGAAGTTCTCAAAATGCTTCCTAACTTCGCCTTCCTCAATACTATAAGGAAGACCGCCTACGAAAATTCTCATTTTATTATATTTTTTTAATTAGGCGGCAAAGATACAAAAAAATATTACTTAATAAAAAAAATTTATAATGGTTCTCTTTAAATTTATTTGGTTTGATAGGGAGGAGGACCTATAAAACGGACTTATTATAGGTGTTGAAAGTACTTTTATTTTGAAACCATTAATTATGAAATGTAAAATACATTGCATATATTTGCCACATCAATAAACAAACTCATCATTCATTAAAACAAAAACAACATGAAAAAAATATCACTACTCCTTATCGCCATCATCATTGGCATTTGTAATGTATCTGCCCAAACTTGGGTTTGGGAACGTGAGGCGGATGTTACCAATCATACCTACGGAAACGCCACTACTGCCGACCATTTTGGCAATGTTTATGTTACTGGCCATTTCTTCAGTCATCATGTTTCCTTTGGCAATGTGTCGCTCACCAATACCGATACGGTAAACAGTTTTTCCGATTTCTATCTGGTGAAATATGATGGAAACGGCAATGTGATATGGGCACGAAGTGCAGGTGGTACCAATAGTGATGTTGGCAATGCGGTAACTACCGATGCTGCCGGCAATGTATATGTAACAGGCAAGTTCAGAAGCCCAACCATGACTGTGGGAAATACTACTCTATATAATAATACTGCCTATCTCTTCGATGTATTCATCATAAAATATGATGCCAACGGAAATGTGATTTGGGCAAAACAGGCTGGTGGAACCAACGAAGACATTGGCAGCGCATTGGTGGTGGATGCTCACTCAAATCTCTACGTTACCGGCACTTTCAAGAGCCCAACGATTACCTTTGGAAACTTTACCCTGACCAATGCTTCCTCTGGTACGGAAGATATTTTCTTTGTGAAATATGATTCAACCGGTCATGAGGTGATGGCCGAAAGGTTTGGCGGAACCAGCATAGATGGCCCCAATGCGATGGTGATTGATGCCAACAACAATATATATATAACCGGCGCTTTTTACAGTACCTATCTTCAGTTTGGCGCAACTGCCCTTTCTACCAATGGTATTTGCGACATCTTTTTGGTTAAACTCGATACTGCCGGGGTGGTGGATTGGGCTAAGGGCGTAGGTGGAAACAGCTATGATGTAGGGGAGGGGCTATGCACGGATAACGCCGGAAACATCTTCGTTTCAGGTTATTTCAAATCCACGAATGTCACTTTTGGAACCTTTCCGATGGCAAATTCCGGCGCTGGCACCGCCGATATGTTTATAGCAAAATATAATAACCACGGCAATGTGCAATGGGTGAGAAGTGCCGTGGGAACTGGCGACGATTACGGAACCGGCTGCACTACTGATGGCAATAATGTATATGTATCGGGGACTTTCAACAGCACCAACATTACCATCGGCACCAATAATTACATCAATAACGGTTACGACGACTTGTTCATCACAAAATTTGATGCCAATGGAAGCAACATGTGGTCGAAGCACTGCGGATTTATGTATTCTGACGATGCCACCTGCATTACCATTGATGCCGCAGGGGCCGTTTACTTGTGTGGCACCTACATGAGCGACACGCTAAGTTTCGATGCCGATACCATTTATAATGCTGGTTATTATACCATGTTTTTGGCCAAGATTCTCGATTTGGAAACAGGCATTGCCAAGCTTGATGTTCAAAAGGAAAATGGAATTCTCTACCCAAATCCAAACAATGGAAATTTCTTTATCGAACAAAAGCTAACCACGAATGGTATCCTTAATATATATGACCTCTTTGGCAATCTAATCCTTACCCAGCCACTATCAGCAACTCAAGAAAAACAAAACATCAATCTTTCGGCCATCAGTTCAGGAGTTTATTTTTGGAAAATAATGGCTGATAATACGGTTTTGGCTTATGATAAGATGGTGATCATAAAATAGGGGAGTAGCTACATTAATAGTATCAGCATAAAATAAATGGAAATTATTTATAATTTCCAATACCAATAATTTTAACGAATTTTCTGAACCTCAAGGCAAAGGCTTGCCAGCAATAATACCTGCGCGGTAGTGGATAGGTGCAAATCCGTCAAATATCTGCACATTGTTGTCAAGTATCTGCAGAAATACTAAGTGTATTTACAAATATGCTTAGGCAATCTTCACATATCCTAAGCATATCTGCACATATACTAAGTATTAAGGTGGAGTTCCTTAGGGATTCTGAACAAATGCTAAGGATATCTACACAAATACTAAGTATATCTGCACATATCCTAAGTATTAAAGTGGAGTTTCTAAGGGTATCTACACATATCCTTAGGGTTTCTACACATATCCTTAGCATTTGCTCTTTTCGATACCCCAAAAAGGGCTTTTGGCTACAAGTAATATTTATAAGTCATTGATAATAAGCATAAAGGTTAATTATGAATTTTAGGGCTAAAAACCGCTTTTGCCACCTGAAAACTCATTTTCAGCCTTGGCGGAATCAAAATCCATGATCCTTATACCTGTTTACAATCCTCAAACATCATTAAAATAGGCAGTGCCAATAATTTTCCACTCCTTATATATATAGGTATAGAATAAGTGGGAGGATTCGAGATGCTGGTTTCAGGAAGGTGAACGGGATAAAAAACTATCCATAAAAAGCTTATATTTGCCGCCTCAAAAATTAAAAACAAAGTGACTCTAATAAAATCAATTTCAGGAATACGGGGAACCATAGGAGGGAAGCCAGCGGAAAATTTATCACCCTTGGATATTGTGAAATATACCAGCGCCTATGGCACCTGGATAATAGGCAAAAGCACCGAAACGAAGAAGGTTGTCATTGGCCGCGATGCCAGAATTTCGGGCGAAATGGTGAAAAACATCGTTGCCGGAACGCTTATGGGAATGGGCATCAATGTGATAGACCTGGAACTTTCGACTACCCCCACAGTGGAGATAGCCGTAATGGAAGAGAAGGCAGATGGAGGAATAATCATCACGGCAAGCCATAATCCGAAACAGTGGAATGCCTTGAAACTGCTGAACAGCAAAGGGGAATTCATCTCTGAAGCCGATGGAAATGAGATTCTTTCCATTGCCGACAATGATGCATTCAATTATGCCACCGTAAGCAAATTGGGCACTTATAAAACGGACGATTCTTATTTTCAAAAGCACATAGACATGATTTTGGCCTTGCCATTGGTAGATGTTAAGGCGATAAAGGCAAAGAATTTCAAGATTGTCATCGATTGTGTAAATTCTACTGGCGGAATAGTGGTTCCTATGCTGTTGAAAGCGTTAGGTGTAAATGATGTCATCGAATTGTTTTGCACACCCGATGGAAATTTCACCCATAACCCAGAGCCTTTGCCCGAGCATTTGTCCGAATTGATGAAGATTGTCAAGAAAAACAATGCCCATTTAGGCATAGCGGTAGATCCTGATGTAGATAGATTGGCATTTGTGTCAGAGGATGGCGAACCATTTGGAGAGGAATATACTTTAGTGGCGGTTTCTGACTATATTTTAAAGCATAAGCACGGCGGAAATACCGTTTCAAATCTTTCATCTACCAGAGCTTTGAATGACATTACCTTAAAAAATGGGGGAAATTACTATGCATCAGCAGTAGGGGAGGTCAATGTGGTGGAGATGATGAAAGCCAACAAAGCCGTAATAGGAGGCGAGGGAAATGGGGGCATCATTTATCCGGAATTGCATTATGGCCGCGATGCTTTGGTAGGAATTGCCTTGTTTT
Organism: uncultured Bacteroidota bacterium; assembly: GCA_903911135.1. Classification (GTDB taxonomy): domain Bacteria; phylum Bacteroidota; class Bacteroidia; order AKYH767-A; family JABDAW01; genus JABDAW01. The sequence continues at coordinate 10,070 of CAIWCG010000163.1, read as the reverse complement.
TAACTCATTTGGCCAAGTTTGGCAAGACTTGCTCGCTATTAAGGACCAATTATCCCAATTATTTTATCTCAAAAAACAAGATTGAGCTCACCAAAGAGATAAATGTGGATAATGTATTGGCGGAAATACAAAAGAAATACAGCAAACAACCGATCAATACGATAGATGGAGTCAAGATTGAGTTTGATAAGGAGTGGGTGCATCTAAGAAAATCCAACACCGAACCTATTATAAGAATATATGCAGAAAGCGCTTTCGTGACCACAGCAAATAACTTGGCCGAGAAGATAATTTCCGACATCAGGGACATTATTTCCGGCAAGGACAAACAATAACAGGTATTTATATCAAAACATCTTACAATCAATCAATTAATAATAAATATTTAAAATATGAAAGTATTTTTAGATAATGCTGCAACAACGCCTCTAAATCAAGAAGTTATAGACGTTATGTTGGAAGTAATGAAAACAAAATTCGGTAATCCTTCCTCGATACATTCCTATGGTAGGGAAGTAAGAAGTCTCATCGAAACCTCCCGAAAAACGGTAGCTAACTTATTGAATGTTTCTCCATCCGAAATCTTCTTTACATCAAGCGGCACGGAAGCGAACAATATGGCAATATACTGTACTGTTCGCGACTTGGGAATCAAGCATGTCATCAGTTCAAGGATTGAACATCATGCAGTTACGCATACTTTGGAGGAGTTGGAAGAAAGGGGATTGATAAAATTAAGTTATGTAAACATTGATGCCCAAGGACATGTAAACTTGGAACATTTACAAGAATTATTAGCCAATAATGAACGAAGTTTAGTGTCGTTGATGCATGCAAATAACGAAATTGGAACGTTGTTGCCAATTAAAAAGGTGAGTGAAATCTGCTCGAAGTATAACGCAATATTCCATTCAGATACAGTTCAATCAATGGGTCATTATGTTTATGATTTAAAGAATTTAAATGTTCATTTTGTCAATTGTTCAGCTCATAAATTTCATGGACCAAAAGGTATCGGGTTCATTTATATAAACAGTAACATCAAAATTCATCCATTCATTTTTGGAGGCTCACAGGAAAGAAACATGAGAGGCGGAACAGAAAACATATATGGAATAGTGGGTTTGGCAAAAGCTCTGGAAATTGCCTGCAAGAATCTCGATATGGATATGGAATATATAAAGGGGCTAAAATCTTACATGATTGCCCAATTAAAGGAAGCCATTCCAAGAATTCGATTCAATGGAGATTATGAAAATGGCTTATATACAGTTTTGAATGTTTCGTTTCCGCCATCAGAAATCGGGGAAATGTTGTTGTTCAATCTGGATATTGAAGGAATTGCAGCTTCTGGAGGAAGTGCATGTTCATCTGGAAGCAATATTGGTTCACATGTTTTAGCTGGTATAAATGCTGATCCAAACAGATCAAATGTTAGATTTTCATTTAGCCGCTATAATACCAAGGAAGAAATCGATTACACAATTTCTGTCCTAAAACAATTGTTTCCTGTTTCGAAAGTCTAATTATTAAAGACTAATCTGTTTCTTTTTTTTGATTTAAGTTATCCAACAAAGGGGTGAGGAGATATTGTTTTAACGATACCTTCATGTTCATTTGTTCAAATATTATATTTAACATAATATTAATTATGTGTATTAAGGTAACGTTTGAATTACGCTGTCAACTATTGACTTTACACTATCCATTATGGTATCGATGTGGTAGTCTTATAAACCGTATCAAAGATAAATGGAAATTTGATTTCCTTTTTTGGCAGTATATTTGCAAAGTCTAAAAATATAAAACAATAACAACAATAAAATGAAATCGATTAAATTTATTTTAGCCCTGATGATTCTGATTAACATTAATGCCTGTGCACAGTTTAACCTGAATCAGATTCAAAAAGAAGCTAACACAGCCAAGAAAGATCTTAACAATTTATCAAACAACAAAGGCAAATCAGGTTTGTCTAATGATGACATTGTTAAGGGATTAAAGGAAGCACTAACCATTGGAAGCAATAATTCTGCTGGCAATGCCTCTAAAGTTGATGGCTATTACAAGCATCCGGTCATTAAAATTCCTTTTCCAAAGGACGCTCAAGTGGTTGAAACTACAGCTCGTGATGTTGGTATGGGTTCTCAAGTTGATAAATTCGTGATGACCATCAACCGTGCTGCCGAAGATGCTGCCAAATCTTCTGCACCTATATTTGTTGCCGCCGTAAAAAACATGACCATCAACGATGGCATGACCATTTTAAAGGGAAAAGACGATGCCGCAACCACCTACTTGCGCAATTCCACTTCAGTTGAGTTAAAGTCGAAGTTTAAACCAATTATTCAGGCTTCGATCAATAAGGTTGAAGTTACAAAGTATTGGAAGCCTCTTATTGATACCTATAATAAGGTTCCTTTTGTTGAAAAAATGAACCCTGATTTGAACGAATATATCTGTAATAAGGCATTGGATGGTCTATTTTATTTGGTTTCTCAAGAAGAACTTAAGATTAGAAAAGATCCTGTTGCAAGGGTTACAGATATTTTGAAGAAGGTTTTTGTAAACTAATAATGCATTTATAATTAAGTGATTGTTTGCTTTCACTTAATTGAAAAAATGTCTTTAAAACATACCCTGATTATAAAAGCCAGAGATAAAACTCTGGCTTTTTTGTTTGTATCATAAAGCAGTTTTAATGGATTTGATACTTTTGCAGGCATGAAATCGGATACTATATATATATATAACATAAAATCATTGGTTGGAATTCAACCGGAAGGAAGAATCAACCTAAAAGGTGCTGAAATGGCCGTTTTAAATACCATTGAGGATGCATTTTTATTGATAAAGGATGGTTTGATAGCTGATTTCGGGCCAATGACCACAAATAAATACAATGATTTATTAAATCAATCGGATGTTATCGCTATCAATGTCAAGGGCAAGATGGTTATGCCATGCTATTGCGATTCTCACACGCATTTGGTTTATGCTGCCAGCCGAGAAGGTGAATTTGTGGACCGTATAAATGGCCTTACTTATGAAGAAATTGCCCTTCGTGGGGGTGGTATTCTTAATTCTTCGAAGCATTTGGCTAATGTTTCTGAAGATGAATTATATGAATCGGCAAGTTTACGATTAAAGGAAATTGCCTTGTCGGGAACCGGTGCAGTGGAGATAAAAAGTGGCTATGGTTTGTCGTTGGAGTCCGAATTAAAGATGCTTAGGGTGATTAAAAGACTCAAACAAGATTCAAAACTGACCATTAAAGCTACATTTTTAGGTGCTCATGCCGTTCTAACAGAATATAAGCAGGATAAAAGTGGCTATATAAAGCTGATAACGGACAATATGATGCCGAAAATAGCAGAAGAAAATCTGGCTGATTACTGTGATGTGTTTTGCGAAAACAATTACTTTACCAAAGCAGAAACCATCCATATTTTGGAATGTGGGAAGAAAAATGGCATGATTCCGAAGGTACATGCCGAGCAATTAAGCCATACTGGTGGTATAGAAGCTGGTGTGGAATGTGGTGCCATCAGCGTAGATCACTTGGAATATGCCAATGAAACCGATCTTGAACTCCTTAAATATTCAAAAACTGCGGCAACCATATTACCTGGGGCGGCTTATTTTTTAGGTTTACCTTCGCCGCCTGCCCGAAAGTTGATTGATGCCGGTGCCATCGTTGCAATTGCGTCGGATTATAACCCTGGCAGCTCACCTTCCGGCAATATGAACACGATGATGTCGATTGCGTGCATACAATATCGGCTAAATCCGGAGGAAGTTTTCAATGCTTCCACGCTAAACGGGGCTTATGCAATGGGTGTGGAAAAGGAATTGGGGTGCATCACCAAAGGTAAAAAGGCCAATGTGTTCATCACCAAAGAAATTCCGTCTTACGCTTACCTCCCCTACTCTTTCGGCAGCAATTTGGTCGAAACGGTGATACTTAATGGCGAAATAATAGCTTATTAAGAGGCTATTATAAGTTATCAGGAATCACTTTTTGAGCCAACGACTCGAAAAATAAATCTTAAAAGAGGATATTTATATACTTTGTAAGCATTAATATATCATATGTAATCATTCGTATATCAAATGTAACCATTCGTATATCAAATGTAACCATTCGTATATCAAATGTAACCATTCGTATATCAAATGTAAACATTCGTATATCAAATGTAACCATTCGTATATCAAATGTAACCATTCGTATATCGTATGTAACCATTCGTATATCATATGTAACCATTCGTATAACAAATGTAACCATTCGTATAACAAATGTAAACATAAGTTATACTTTTGCTCATTCTCGAATAAAACATGGTCAAAACCGATGCTTATCTCGATAAAAGATATAATTTTAAATAATTACTCTAAATGCTTATAATTGCATTTAAAGGCTGTTTTAATGGCTAATTGGGCTTTTTGGCTATTATTTATGTCCTTGAGCGGCTTTGGATAGCTCCATATATTTTTTGGCATTTTCCTTATCGCCCATTCCATTATAGGTAATCGCCATATAATATAGAGTTTGAGCATCGTTTGGTTTCAATTCCAAAGCTTTGTTGAAAGTCTCGATGGCACTCTTGAAATCTCCGGCGTTTCCATATACACCGCCAAGATTAGAATAAGTAACGGCGTCGTTTGGAGTGAGCATTAAGGCTTTTTTATAGCTTTCTATGGCCTTGGGATAATCCAAACGCATGGTATAAGAACCACCAAGGAAACTATAAACCTCACTTGTTTTGTTTCCATGCTGTTCAGCGAAGTTAAGGTGCTCTATTGCGGACGCATAATCCTTGTTTCTGAAGTTTGCCTTGCCCAAATAGAGGTGCATTCCGTCATTATTCGGGTCGTAGGAAAGAACTTTTTTCGATGCCTCGATGGATTTGGCATAATCACCATGAAAATAATAGGCCACCGACATGTTTTGGTAGGTTTGGTTGGAGTTTGAGTCTAATTTAAGAGACCTTTCCAACTCTTTTACCACCGTATCGAAGAGGATACGCTTCTTATCCGGATTTTCTTCTGGAATAGCATAGACATTCATGATTTCTGTGGCATTATTATAATGTGTTCGGCTGCTGTTTTGAGAAACATTCACATCATGAGTCATCAACGTGAAATCATCTTTCCAATCCTTGTTTCTATTAATGGTAGTAAAGGAATATAAGGCCAATAAAGCCGCCACAGGCAGCATAACTTTGGCGTTGACCGAAACAAAATCGCCGATGGAATTAAAGGATTTCTTGAGATTATATGTCTTGGTGAGTTTGGTAAACAGATATCCTACGGCAATGCAGAAACCTAAGGACGGAACAAACAGGAAACGGTCAGCAAAAGTGGCACCTATAAGCACAAAGAGATTGGAAACCAAGGACATGGTTACGAGATAGAACAAAATACAAAACGATAGAAGCTGTTTTTTCTTGAAATTGATGATGGCATAAGCAAAAAGGGCCAAATAGATGACCACACTCGCCAAAGCCTTGACATCAGCGAAGTTAGTGATAGGGAATTCGTTGAAGGAATAGTCGTAAGACATGGGATATGGGATGAAAAGCATGGTAAGATACTTGCCCATCATCACCATTGCAGTAGCTTCCTTATCCATGAAGTTGTTTGCGGCCACCAATGTATTGTCTAGGTAGGTATAAGTTATTTTTGGGATGCCAACAGAAGCTAAAACGGCTGTATGGATAATCAAAAACACCGCAGTAACAATAGCAAAAGGGATAACTGCTTTGATTGCCTTCGTAATGTCGTTGTTAGTGAAATAATAAATCATTAATGGCAAGATAAGCAAATAGGAAACCACACTTTCTTTGGCAAACAGGGCGATAAAAAAGAACATTACAGAGAGATACAGCTTAGATTTGTTGTTAGTTGAGAAATAAGTCCAAAGCATGTTTACAGTAAGCAGGAAAAAGATGAAACTTAGCAATTCATCGGCACTTTTAATGTTGGAAACTACCTCGGTATGCAGCGGAAAGGCAACGAATAACAGCGAAACTATAAAGGGAAAGACCAGATTTACCTTGTTAAATACTTTTGATAAGGCAGTAAAGAGCAAAAAGCCCATCAACCCGTACAATAACACGTTAACCATGTGATAAATGTGCGGAGAATAGGGGAAGAACTGCCATTCTGTGGCAAAAAGAATCATGGAAAGCGGCCTGTATAACCCCGCATTGGCATTCCAATAGCCTTGCCAGTAAAAAGTATGCAGCAAAGTCGGGATTCCAGCCAAACCCTGCTGAACGAACTTGTTAGATTTGATGACCGCTACATCATCCAAGGCATAATTATGATGAAAGGTGTTTACATATAACAGTATCCCGAACACACCTGTAACGATTCCCAAAATTAACTTCAAGTTCTTTTGAAATTGTGGATTGCTTGCCGTTGTAGTTGTTGTTTTACCGGCGTTTCCTTCCTTATTAATTGTCGGTTTTGAATGCTTCCCATGCGTTTTTGTTGCCATTGTATGAATATTAAAACTATTGTGGGCAAAAATAGAATTTTATTTTGGTACTTGCATTACCGATTCGGCCATTTACCATTAAATGACTGTAACCATTGAAAATATTCAGAAGAAATACGAAGCCCCTACCCTATTTTACTTGCTGATTATCAAATCAACTATGGTAAAAGTGGCAAATAGTATGGAAGCTACGCCGTTTGTGGTGGCGAATGCCAAGGTTACTTTAGATAAATCATGGGGTTTCACCAAGCTATGCTGGTAAACCAACAAGCCAATGAACATTGCTGCACCAATCCAATAGACCATGCCAAAAGAACCGTAAATTCCGGCATATCCAATGAAGAAAGTGGTAACGAAATGGAACAACTTTGAAAGCATAAGGGCCTTGTTCAAGCCAAGCCAGGTGGGAATGGAGAACAACTTGTTGCTTTTATCGAAGGAATGATCCTGCAATGCATAGATGATGTCGAAACCGCTCACCCAAAACAGCACGGCAAACGAAAAAAGCAAGGGAAGCAAATCGAACTTGCCCGTTACTGCCAAATAAGCCCCTATTGGTGCCAATGACAACCCGATTCCTAACACTACATGGCACAAAGCTGTAAATCTTTTGGTGTAACTGTAGCCCAAAATCACCAACAATGCAACCGGTGACAGATAAAGGCACAAGGAATTGATGAAACCTGTGGCCACCACAAACAAAGCTGAAGAGATCAAGACAAAAAACAAGGCAGAATTGGCAGAAATTACCCCGGCAGGAATCTCCCTTGTGGCAGTTCTGGGGTTTTTTACATCGAATTCCTTGTCTATATATCTATTAAAGGCCATTGCTGCGCTTCTTGCCGTTACCATGCACGCAAGAACGAGCAACAGTTTCTTTATATCGAAGTAATTGCCCGTAATCTTCACCGCCAATGTATAGCCAATCATCGCAAATGGCAAGGCAAACAAGGTATGGCTGAATTTTACGAGAGAAAAATACGAACTGATGGTCTTTAATGTGGACATGGCCGCAAAACTAACTAAAAATGGCGTTAATGATGATGATTTCTTCTACAAAGATGAAATTTAAAGCACCACCATCTTCCTCGTAGCCACTGTTCTGGTGCCTATCTTCAAGGAATAAAAGTAAATTCCGCTCTTTAATGATGATTTATTGAACGACATTGTACCTTCTGTCTCCTTTATTGGCAAGGATTTCAGCTCATTACCCAAAACATCACTTATGGATATCACGGCATCCTTAAAATCCTTGTCTGATGGCAAGCGATAGGATATCGTTGTCGTCTCATTAAACGGGTTGGGGTAATTATTCAAGTTAGATACTACCTGATTTACCTTGGAAACCGCGGTGTTTGAACAATGAAGCGCCAAACATGCATCGGCTTTGCCATATCCCCACGTATTGTTCGGCAAATTTGAACCCGTAAGGCTGTCTTGCCGTGTATTATAGATGATACAGTTCCTTATCTGGTCCCAAGTTGCAGTAGGATTCAACTGAAGGTACAAAGCAACGATGCCAGCTACCGCAGGACTTGAAAATGAGGTCCCGTTTGCCACCAAATCGCAGCCACCTGCGGCTACTTTCCAACATTGATGCGAACTCATATAAGGCATTTCGGACAAAACACCGGGCGAAATCACCAATTGTGATGGCGCCGTCACTTCTGGCTTCAAACGTCGGTCCCTTGTTGGCCCAACACTCGACTGGTTCCATATTTGTCCCACATGATAGCCCGTATCCGACAAGATAGTATAGGTATGTGTCAAGGTATCTATGCAACTCACCGTATAAGTGTTCCTGTTGGTGTAGCCACCTACCGTAATGGTCTTGTCCGAACACTGAAAACCCGTCGCCATTGTCTGCGTTGCGTCCGGAGCTATGTAATGTGCCATCACAGCATACTGCGATTGGTTCGGAAGGTTGGCAGATGTCATGTAATAGTTCCAACAATCGAAGTGCCCTGAACCTGTGGTCATGAATCGGAACTGATAAGTCGTCGAATCTGGCACCACATCAAACCAAAGGTCATAAGTATTGCCATATTGTATGGTAGCATAGAAATTTACTATCGCTATCCGGTTGCCACTTGCATTGAATATCGTATCGCGCACATTGGTATGCAACGGAATTGAATCTATCGTGCGGAATTTGGTCCTGCCAGCGAAAAAATAGTTATGATTTACGTTGTCAACCAAGTCAGCACCGATGGAAAAGGAAACATGCTTGAAGTTATTCGTATCTGCCCACACATCGTTTGAAATCAATCCCCCGGTAGTGTTGAACCAAGTGAAGTTTGTATCCACCGATGACACATCATAGCCCAAATGAAGCGGATATCCACCCGCATTGCCTACCGGACACACAAATGCTCGCCCAGTTTGCTGCGTAACCATGCTGTTTATTATCACCGTTTCCAAGTCTTGCCCATCATGCGAGCCGAAATAATCCCCAAAGCTGCAATTTATCACACAGGGTTCGCCCAAAGCTGAAGCCCTATTGAAAACATAGTTCACTGCATCGGCAATAATGTCTGCATTGCTGCCATTGAAGTTATTGAAATCCAAGGCTACTGCAATCAAATCCGCCTTAGGTGCCACACCATGATAATTTCCTATACAATTACCGTTTCCGGCTGTAACCCCTGCTGCTATGGTACCATGAGAATTGTGGTCTATACCCGTATCTTGCGACGTACAAAACCCATTATTGATGGCACTTGCATTCCATTCCATCCCATAGCCGTAAATAGGCTGCGTTCCTCCTGAAAAGTTCGGCCTTTGGTCCCAAATATACTTGATTCTGGTAGTGCCATCGGTATTTTTAAAGTCGGGATGGGCAATATCCAAGCCCGTATCAATGATGCCCACCACTACTCCTTCGCCATTATACCCCGTTCCGCCGAAACAGGTGCCATCTTGCACCGAAAGTGCATTGGTATGGCTCGGAAGTATCATTTTGTCATTCATCGGTGAATATTTATGTTCGTTTGTTTCCAGCCTTCTGATCGATTTTGAAGCGGCAAGACCCAATACGTATTTAACCTTGATTTTTATCGAAGCCACATCGCCGGCATCGTATTTATAAATGCCGCCATTGGCCAAAACACTGCGTTTCAGCTCCTGCAAATCGCCCTGAACCAACATATTAATCCACCTTTCGGGGTCATTAGGAATCTGAATGGACTTGATAAGCCCCATATTCATCTTGTTATACAGGTCTTGAGACCGACAAAACAACGACATTGAAACCAAAAACAGGATGATGGAAAATTTCTTCATGATGCTTGAATTATTAATGATATGATTACAAAAATACGGATTTATTTATAAATGGTTCATAATGTTATCAACAACAGCTTGAAACAAAGGTGAAACGAATTGGATAATGCCTGAAATAATGCCATTTATGTCTGTAAAAACACTCCATATTCTTGCAAAAATTGCCAACCTACTTGATAAAAATGGAAAGATGCCTGAACCGGATGCGATTATTTTTGACATTTACTTGTAAATCATTGTATTTTTCTTGATTATTCCTGAATCTTATCTCATTTTTTTT
>CAIWCG010000162.1 GCA_903911135.1 uncultured Bacteroidota bacterium | reverse complement strand
AATCTTGTCCCAAACGTCAATCGGAAGCTCCCGAATGACTAAAATCTTGTCCCAAACGCCAATCGGAAGCTCCCGAATGACTAAAATCTCGTCCCAAACGTCAATCGGAAGCTCCCGAATGACTAAAATCTCGTCCGATTCGTCAATCGGAAGTTCGCTTTTCTCCTTTAATTTCTGTTTTTGATGATTACTGAACTTTGCTTTAAACACTTTTAAGTATTTTCGCAAGCAATACCAAACTGCATTTCACCTGATGGCCGCTTTTTCCTTTCCTGATATCTTCATTTACTTCACCATTGCCTTCTATCTGTCGAGTGCCTTGCTGTTTCAATTTTCCGACAAGAAGAAACTCTCCGTTTTTCTGCTTTTTTTGGGTTGTTTTTGCTTGAGTTTCTATCTCGCCAATCTCGACCATTTCCTTTATTTCTGGGACGAGCAATATCATGCCCTCGTTGCCAAGAACATGATGACCAATCCCTTCAAACCTACCCTGTATGCACAACCCATCCTCGATTTCAATCCGATTAGTTGGGATAAAGCATCCATTTGGCTGCACAAACCACCCTTGTTTCTCTGGCAGATGGCATTAAGCATGAAAATATTCGGTGTTAATGAGATGGCAGTGCGTCTTCCAAGCGTCCTCATGCTCTCACTTTTGGTCGTGCTCACCTTTCGAATCGGCAAGCTCACCTTTAATGAATCCATTGGCTATTTCGCCGCCTTTCTCGGTTCGCTTTCCTATTTCATTCATGAGATTGCCGTTGGGTTTTTCAATACCGACCACAACGATGTGGCTTTTCTTTTCTACATCACCTGTTCGCTTTGGGCTTTTGTTGAATATCAAACCTCGAAAAACCGCAAATGGCTGCTGCTTATCGGCCTTTTTGCAGGTTGCGCAGTGCTTGTCAAATGGCTTGTCGGGTTGTTGGTTTTCGCAGGATGGTTCTTTATGATCATCACCAATAAATCCTTACGCAATCAACTCAAAAGCTACACCGACATGGCTATTTCAATAGCTGTTTCAGTGCTAGTTTTCCTCCCTTGGCAAATCTTTATTTTGATAAAATACCCTTTGGAGAGCAGGCATGAGTTTCAATTGAACGCAAAGCATTTCCTGGAGGTAGTGGAGCATCATTCGGGCAATTTCCTGTTTCATTTCAAGGCCATGAATGATATTTATGGTGGTGGCGATTTAGTTCCTTACCTCATGCTGCTTTCACTTGGGTTCTTCTTTTATAATGCCAAGAACAAGCCTATCAGAAACGCTCTTTTGTTCAATGTTTTCGCGGTTTATCTCTTCTATACCCTCGCCAAAACCAAGATGCCTGCCTTCACGCTCATCATGGCTCCCGTGTTTTTTCTTGCCATTGCGTCCATGCTATATATGTTGGTCAAGTTGCTTGATAAAATCCTTGAGAAACAGCGGCTATTATCCAACGCGCTCACGCTTTTGCTGCTGATGTCGCTTGGATATTCGATGCTAAACATCAATAAACTCAACAAAGATCATTCTTTTGAATACAATAAAACCCATTCCTACACCTCCCGATTAAGTGAAAGCGTGATTAAATATAAGGAAATGACCACCTTCTTTAATGATACCAATGCGGTTATCTTTAATTGCCTGCCTTATGAATATCCGAACATCATGTTTTATACCGGAATGACCGCCTATGGCTTTATGCCCGACCTGGAGCATATAAATAGGCTCAAGAAAGAAAATAAAAAGATCATTTTTTTCAATGACAAGGACCTTCCAGATTACATCGCCAAGGACTCGAGTATTCTAAAGTTAAGCATCTATCATAACTGATCGGTAAGAAATACGGAAAGGATAATCCTCGATATTCTTCCTAAAATCCGGTATATTTCTCCATAAATATCACATCTTTTTATAGATAAAACGCATATTGTTATGAATGAAACAAGGTTTGTTATGGATGAAACAAGGTTTGTTATGGATGAAACAAGGTTTGTCATGGATGAAACAAGGTTTGTCATGGATGAAACAAGGTTTGTTAAGGATGAAACAAGGTTTGTTAAGGATGAAACAAGGTTTTTTATGGATGAAACAAGGTTTTTTATGGATGAAACACATCTTTTTTTGTTGGTTTCTTGTGAAACTTGCATAAAAAGATGAGTTTCAACTTGGGAAATATGCGGTTTCGGCAACAAAAAATCCGTTTCAAAACTAAGAATATTTCCTGTAATCCATTGAATATTAGCTAATTACAAAGAAATATTATTGTTAATGCCATTTATACCAAGCATCAAAACAACAAAATCAAATGCCATCTTTTGTTTTTTAACTCCGATTAAAACTTTAGAAGGTGTCGATGACAAATTATTAAAAACGGTACTTTCAATCATTAAATTTGTAATTCATAATAATCGATTCGTTATTCATCATGAATAAAATGGTCCCATTTTAATTTACAATGAGCCGTTTATTGAAACTTTATCTGATACCATACTAAGTAGTTTACCAAAATATATAGGACATGCCTTCAAAAGAGATATGTCTTTTTATAACTAATTAAGATATTTGAAAACTACCTATTCGATAATAATCATCTTATTGGAATGGTACAATTCCGAAGTAAGCTTGATGGTATAAATCCCTTTTGCGAAACTTGATAAATCGAATGCAGACGAGAATTTACCAGCGTTGATTGTTTTGGTTTGAGAATATACCAATTGACCACTTAAATTATAAATGGAAATTGACAAGTGCTGCAAGGTATTCACTGATAATTCGAGATTGAAATTACCATTGGTAGGGTTAGGATATATGTTCAGATGAGAAAAATTACTGTTGATTGTTGGAAGTCCAACATAGCCATAAGGAAGAGAATAGGAACTGCATCCATTGGCATCGCTAACCCGAACTGTATAGGCTCCGAATTGGTTGATGGTAAGTGTTTGGTTGGTAGCACCTGTTATCATCGTGCCATTGAAAAACCACTGATAGGAAAGGGCAGGGGAGGAGGTCAATAAATTGCCGTTGACCGTTACTATAGGAATGGCAGGCAACGGATTAACGGTTATATTGGTTTGAGAAGTGGAAGTGCACCCATTAGCATCTGTAACGGTTAATGTGTAAATAGAATTGGTTGTTGGATTTGCAATTGGATGGGCAACGGTAGAATTGTTTAATGAGTTAAATGGCGTCCAAGCAAAAGTATAAGGTGGCGTGCCTCCAATAGCAGGGTTTTGAGAACCAAGAATAGTGCTGTTTCCGAAACATATCGATTGGTCATTGCCAGCATTAGCAATTAATGACGGAGGTTCGGTAATGATTACGGACATAAAGTATTGGCAGCCATTTGCATCTGAAATGGTAACGGAATTGATATCTGCAATCATGTTTGAAACAGAACTTGTGGTGGCTCCAGTAGGTGACCAGTAGAAAGAATAGGGTGTTAAACCACCAGTTGCAGACACTACCGCATTGCCATTATTTCCACCATGGCAAGAAACATTGGTGTCGATTAAAGTTGCACTCAGCCCGCTTTGATTATTAATGAGGATAGATGTATCAAGGCTACATCCGAAGTTGTCATTCACATGAAACAGATAGGAACCTGCACCAGCGTTTATAATGCTGTTTGTTGTATTGCCAGTCGGATTCCAAAGATAGGAATAAACTCCAGTTCCTCCTGAAACGTTAAATGAAGCAGAACCAGTTGGAGAAGTACATCCTGCATCGGTAGAGGTACCTGTGGCAGTAAGAGCTTGGATATAAAAAGCTTTATCTAATGGAGTTATAACTGCATTGTCGCTTAAATCAACAATGGTACCATCTATGAACAAATGATAGGTACCAGTTTGTGTTATAGAAGGAGTAACAGAAACAAAGTACATGGTATCACCAAGACCACCTGTATCGCATGACGCACTGTGAATTCCAGTTATTGTATAAGGTCCGCCAGGGCCAGATAAGGCAAAGTCGGAAGTTTGAATAGAACTGCACTTGATCTTTTCACTGAAATGGAGTTTTAAAGTATCGTGAGGACAAACATGAAGTGGAGTAACAGAAGACAATTTAGGAGGGATGCTGTCGAAAATGACAGCAGTTGAATTGCAAAAATCAATTATGTAGGGCACTTGAAGTACATTCATGTTAACATGATAGTTTACACAAAGAACAAAGGTTTCTCCAGTAATGGCAGGTATCAATGCATTAAAGGCAGAACCATTTCTATCCTGACTTGTAAAGGTGCTGAATCCATTTGCACCGGTATAACCAGAATTATGAGAATAATTGCAACTAACTTCCATGGCTGGATTCGAATAAATGGAATCGCAGGTGTTTCCTCCACTAATTTTATAAACGGCCCAATCATAATCGTTATTTATGGAATCAGGAATAATAACAAAATTTATATCCCCACTTTGTTGTATCGTGAAGGTGTACCAAATATTATTTTCTTCGCTTCTATTCAAGCATGAATGTGTGCTATCGATTTCATAAGGAATGTTGCCATTACCACGTAAGGTATCTGTTTGACGGTAGATACACGTTCTGATAGGAATAGCTCCAAGACAATCCTGAATGTTTGGAGGAGATGGAGGGCCAATGCTAATAAGATAATGTGGTATACAGAAAGGAGAAGAGGTAGCCCAGCTATCAATCAGGACATTATATGTAACACCTGCAATAGCATAAAAAACAAGGGATTCGGAACCAGACTGACCAGAGCTGGTAGCAACACATGAGCCATTATTCGGACATCCAATAAAGACAAATATGCCAATATATGATGTGGATGAGTTAATGTTGATTTGAATGTTTCCTGAGTTGGCAGCGGTGAAAACATAAAGATGATCCTCACCCCAAAGATAAGAACTGTTTCCACAAGATACTGTATTTGTATCCTCAAAAGAATCGCCTAAACCACAAGTATAATCACTTGAGCTATAAGGTATGGTAATTGGACGCGCTAAAGCTGAATCGCATTTTGATTGAGCCGATTGTGCATTAATGTTACATGTGAATAAGGTCATACATGTAAATGCTAACAGTAAATTTGATTTATTCATCGGGGTGCTTGTATATTTTAGAGTTACAAAAGTACAAAAAGATATAAAACATAAGGATGATTTGTAAATAAAAATTTCTTTTTTGTAATATTGCCCCATGTTAAATAAGCTAAAAGAAAACTTTTTTAAGTACCTAACACTGAATTTTACACTTGTACTTCTATTTGCAGCAATAAGAATATTTGAACAATTTGTATTTAATTTCTTTCAAACTGTTAGTTTCTCACCAATTAAATTAATTGGATATGGCTTGGATTTTGATTCATTGTTTGTTGCATCATGTTGTGTAATTTTTTTGGTCCCTTTCTTAATGATAACACTATTGAATGCAAGGATTGCATTAATGTTTATTCGGGTGCTGTTGTTTTTAATTTTTATTGTTCATATTAGCATAACACAATTCTTTTTTTCATCATTAACATTGCTTGATAGTACTTTTTTCTTTTTTTCATTAAAGGAAGTGAGTCATATAATTTCAAGTGAATCAAGCAACTTCCATATTTATACATGGGCGATGCTTGCATTATTCATTGGGTTGGGAATATGGTTACTATTGATAAAACCTACTAAGATGTTTACCAATAAAAGAATCCAAATAATATCCTTTATCCTATTCCCGATATTTAGCTTTTTAATCATAAAAAGTCTTAAAGTCATTACTCCTAGTCAAAATAGATTTGATAGTTTTTTGGAGTATCAATTGGCCAATAACAAGGAGTTTTATTTTATCAAATCCTACGCACTTGACAAAGAAAACAAAAAGAAATTTGCTAACATAAAACCTGAATCATTAAGAGAATCGATTAATAGGTATCATCTTTCGCATCAATTCTTTAGCTTCTCAAATAATGAATATCCACTTGTCCATAATGAGGATTATGAAAATCCATTAGGTTGTTATTTTCCTGAATCGAACAAGAAGCCAAATGTTGTTTATATCATTGTAGAAAGCCTTTCATCATCTTTTTGTGGGAGTTCAACTTATCTTGGGCAATTAACTCCTTTCTTGGATTCTTTAATCAATAAAAGCCTTTATTGGAATAATTTTTTAAGCAATGCTGAACATACATATGGAGCACTTCCAAACATTTTAGGTTCATTACCATTTGCAGCAGAAAGGGGTTTCATTAACAATATGAACGGTATCTACCCAGTGCATAATTCTTTGATTTCATTACTAAATCAAAACAAATATAAAACTCGTTTCTTATATGGAGGATGGGGTGGATATGACCATACGCAGGATTTTATCAAGTATAATCAAGTGGGATATTTATTGACGGAAGATAAATTTAACAAAGCGAAATTCAAGAAAGTTGAAAAGGGGAAGGGAAATATGGATTTATCATGGGGATATAATGATAAGGACCTTTTTAGACAAGGTTTTGATATCATCGATTCAGATAAATCAACCGAGCCTTATTTTAACACCTATCTTACGCTATCATTGCATCCTCCATATAACATTATTACCAAAGATTATAACAAAATATATTTGGAAAAGTATTTGGTAAAACATGGAATTGATGGAGATAAAAAGAAGGAATTGATGAACTATGCGGATGGCATTCTTTCAGTATTGTTTACTGATGATGCATTAAAGGAATTCTTTGAGAATTATAAAAAAAGAAAAGATTTCAACAACACCATTTTCGTGATTACCGGTGACCATAATATGTATCTTTTGCCAATAAAGAACCAATTGGAAACCTATAGGGTTCCATTGATAATATATTCTCCAATGTTAAAAGAATCAAGGATATTTCCGGCGGTCTCTTTTCATTCGGATATAACACCTTCTATAATTGGCTTACTACAACATAATTTCAAAGTTAACTTCCCAAAAGAAAAGCATTGGCTGGGTAGAGGACTGGATACGAGTTCGGTGTTTCGGATAAATAATGAAATGCCGCTTTCTGTATTCAGCGGTAATTATTCTAATTATATTGGCAAGAATTACCTGTTATTTGATAAGCAATTATACACTGTTGATAAGGATTTGAATATATATCCTGCCAGCAATGAAGCCATTCGAAGGGAGTTTTTACAGAAATTGGAGGATTTTTCAATCATTAATCTTTGGACTTGTGCCAACAATAAGATTATTCCCAAATATTGATTTATGTTGAATTGAGATTAAATTTATTAAAATGAATTGATCAATAGTGTTATATATTTAGACTTTAGTTTTGCCAACCTAGTAAATTGTCAAGAAATGAGTATTGGTGTATCATGAAATGGAGATGAATTATCAAGGATGTGGTACGTTAATTGAGAAATGGTGGTAACTGACCAAGAAATGGTTGGTGTTTTTTGAGATTTTCGAGCAAATGAATTAATCAAGTTCTTAAAACAGAATGTATCAAGATTCTCTCTATGATAAAAGTTAAATAGTTCTTAAATAATAGTATATAGTTCGTAATTATAGCGATCATAATATATATTTGCAACCGTAAAAAATAAAATATAATGAAAAATTCTATTCAATTAGCGGTTATGTTGGTTGCAGTTGCTTTTGTGATGGCTTGTAATAATACAGGAGCAAAGAAAAATGAGAAATCTGAAGCTCCAACAACAGAAAACTCTTTCGATGTTTCTGCAGACAGGTTTGCAGATATTCAAGTATTACGGTATCAGATTGCAGGTTTTAATGAACTTTCATTAAAGGAAAAGCAATTGGCCTACTATCTGTATCAGGCAGGATTGAGTGGCAGGGATATTTTCTATGATCAAAAGTATAAGAATAACCTTCAAATAAGGAAAACAATCGAAACGATATTGACATCTTACTCTGGAGACAAAAATGCTGATAATTATAAGAAATTCGAGGATTATGCAAAGCGTTTTTTCTTCGCCAACGGCATTCATCACCATTATTCAGCAAAGAAAATGATACCTGAATTCGATCAGGCGTATTTGAAAGAGTTGATAACAAAATCTGACAAGAATAAACTTCCATTGGACGGCAAAACTGTTGATGCATATGCCATCTGGTTGAACCCGATATTGTTTGATCCAAAGGTTGATGGAAAGGAAGTGGACTTATCGCCAAACATTGATAACGTAAAAGCTTCTTCAAATAATTTTTATGAAGGAGTTTCGATGAAAGAGGTGGAGGATTTTTATAATGCCATGAGCAAAAAGGATGTAAAGGAACAGCCAGCATATGGATTGAATTCCAAGGTGATAAAGGAAAATGGAAAAGTGACGGAAAAGGTTTGGAAGGTAGGTGGAATCTATACTGCCGCCATTGAGAAAATCGTGTATTGGTTGGAGAAAGCCATGACGGTTGCGGAAAATGAGCAACAGAAGAACACTTTGCAGAAATTGATCAAGTTTTACAAGAGTGGAGACTTGAAAGACTTTGATGATTACTCCATTTCTTGGGTTTCTGATACCGCTTCACGCATGGATATCACAAATGGCTTTATAGAAGTTTACCAAGATGCATTGCAGAAGAAAGGTTCATATGAAACGGTGCTTTCGATGCGTGACATGGAGGCCACAAAGAAGATTGCCAAGATAGCTTCTGAAGCACAATGGTTTGAAGACAATTCCCCAATCATGCCTAATCACAAAAAGAAAAATGTTAAGGGCATTTCAGCTAAGGTAATCACAGTAATTTGTGAGTCGGGAGATGCAGCGCCATCAACTCCAATAGGAATCAACCTTCCCAACAATGAATGGATACGTGAAGTGCATGGTTCCAAGTCAGTTTCATTGGGGAATTTAGTTGCAGCATACAATGAAGTGTCTGCCAAGAGCCCGATGATTGCAGAATTCGGCTATGACCAGACGGTAAAAGACCGAATCAAGCAATATGGGGCGTTGGCTGGCGAACTGCACACTGATATGCATGAAGTTATAGGCCATGCATCAGGACAAATAAACGAAGGAATAGGCACTACAGACAAGACTTTGAAGACCTATGCAGGTACATTGGAAGAAGCACGTGCCGATTTGGTCGGTCTGTATTATATTATGGACAAGAAGTTGGTTGATTTGGGAGTAATGCCATCCTTGGAAGTTGGAAAAGCCGAATACGACAACTATTTATTGAATGGTTTGATGACACAATTGAACCGAATAGAGCCAGGCAGCAATTTGGAGGAAAGCCACATGAGAGACCGCCAGTTGAATGCCATGTGGGTGTATGAAAAAGGCAAAAAAGACAGTGTAATAGTGAAGGTGGTGAAAGACAACAAGACCTATTTCAAGATTAACGACTACGACAAGGTACGTAAGCTGTTTGGAGACCTGTTGAAAGAGATTCAACGCATAAAATCAGAGGGAGATTTCAAAGCTGGCAAGGCATTGGTAGAAAACTTTGGTGTAAAAGTCGATCAAGCATTGTTGACAGAAGTCCGAGAACGTTTCAAACCGCTGAACATAGCCCCATATAAAGGATTTATACAGCCAAAACTCGTCCCGGTAATGGATGGCGAGAACATCAAGGACGTAAAGGTGGAATATCCAAAGGATTTTCTCCAGCAGATGCTCGATTACGCCAAAGACTACTCCTTCCTGCCAATACATAATTAATTGATATCACATGATTAAGATTCATGGATGCGGCTTACCGTGTTCATGAATCTTTTTTTATACAAAACCTTTCAAATGAACATAAAAACCTTCCGGATGCTGACGGCCTATTGCCATGTACTGCCCGACCGAATCATTTTTACACCACAATACGAAATTGGCCCATTCATGGACGAAAACGTTCTCATGGACATGCAAAAAAGATCCTTCAAAGTCCGGTCCATACTCTATCCCATCTTCATTTTCGCCACCCTCTGCAGCTTTTATTACACTGCCGATTGCCTGCTAAACCGGGAATATTTAAATGGCCTGTTTTTCCTCGGCTTGGGCATTGTTTTGCTCCGAATCTTACTGCTTTATCTCTTCAGCAACCCCACATTATCCATAAAAAGAGACCAGATAATCAGCATAAAACCTCAAAAAGAAATCGCGTGGCTAGGCATCTGGCCCATGTTCATCATCCGTTTCACCAAAGAAAATGGAAAACCAGGCCGCAAAATCATCGCCATGAAATACACCATGTCCGACGAAGGCAAACAACACTACGACATGGCCCTACTCATCCTCCAAACCGAAGGACTGCTATAAATACCTAGCCTTTTCTCTTTTTTTTTGGAGCCTATATCCTCCACTCGTATCATGGCCAGTCCCGCTATCCGCTGTAGCCGCTGCATCCCCATATCCGACACCAAGCAGCGGGCTGCCGCTACTATCGGGGCTATGCTTTGATGGCAGGTAGCTTCGAAATGGCTTTCAACAAAAGGTTACCATCTCATCTTTGCAAAAGTTTTAAACTATGGCATAGTCCGAATTCTGGGTATT
>CAIWCG010000161.1 GCA_903911135.1 uncultured Bacteroidota bacterium | reverse complement strand
TATTTCCGGCCAAGGTCATTATAGCTGGTTCCACCAGCCAAATATTCTCTTACTATTTTCTCTTTTAATTCTTTATTATTTTTCATTTTTTGACCGTCCTAAATTACACTTTTTTGTGTAAACCTATTTCAGGACGAGACAATACCTGCCAGGAGGGAAAACCTGGCAGGATAACTGTGATAAGTTTTCATCCCTCCTACTATGCTACCGACCTTATCGGAGGTGCCATAATAGGAGGATTATTCTGCTTTGTGTTCTTCTAATTCTGCGTGCGGTTTTTGCTCTCTCGACATGAAGGTGTACATGGCCGGGATGACGAAAAGAGTGAGGATGAGCGAAAACAGCAAGCCTCCGATGACGACTATTCCCAAGGATATTCGGCTGGTAGAACCGCTGCCCAATGCCAAGGCGATGGGCAAGGCGCCTAATGCCGTGGCTAAACTGGTCATTAGGATGGGGCGTAATCGTGATGCCGCTGCGTCTTTTACCGCTTCGAGTTTCGACAAGCCCTGTTCTCTTTTTTGATTGGCAAACTCGACAATGAGGATACCATTTTTTGTGACCAATCCCACCAATACGATGATTCCGATTTCGGAGAAGATGTTCAATGTCTGGTTGAATAACCACAACGACAAGATGGCTCCAGCCATGGCCAATGGAACGGTTATCATGATGATGAACGGATCGATGAAACTCTCGAATTGGGCAGCCAAAACGAGGTAGATGAGTATCAGCGCCAAGAAGAATGCGAAGACGATGTTTGAGGAACTTTCGGCAAAATCCCTTGCTGAACCGGTGAGTGCCGTACTAAAGGTTGGGTCGAGGACTTTCTTGGCAATCCTGTTCATGGCGTCGATGCCATCACCGATGGTTTTACCTGGTGCCAAACCGGCAGAAACAGTGGCCGATTCGTAACGGTTGAAGTGATATAACTGCGGTGGATCAACCTGTTCGGTAACCTTGACCACATTGTCCAACTGCACCAATTGTCCTTGGTCGTTTCTAATATAAATGGAACGAAGGTCGAGCGGTTCATCACGGTTTTCACGGTCGAACTGACCGATGACCTGATATTGTTTTCCATTGATGATGAAGTAGCTCATTCTGGAGCCGCTGAAGGAAAGTCCAAGTGTCTGCGCAATGTCCTTAACTGACACACCAAGCGTCTTGGCTCGGTCTCTATCGATGGTAACAAGGAGTTCGGGTTTATTGAATTTCAAATCGCTGTCGAAACCTTGAAAGGTAGCGGTATCTTTCGCTACTTCTTCCATAAACTTAGGCAAGAATTGTCGTAGCTTTTCGAAGTTGGGAGCCTGCAAAACAAACTTAACCGGGAAGCCTGTTTTGGCGGCATTACCGATAGCGATGGTTTGTTCCTGCAGCACGAATGCCTTGGCAGTAGGGAAGTATTTCAAGTTACTTGTAACATAATCGGCAAGCTGCTGTTGGGTTCTTTTCCTATCGGTTGGGTCGGGAAGTACGATTCGGAAATAGCCGGTATTCACAGCACCCGAACCTGTGAATGAAGGAGCGGTGACGCTAATGAGCACTTTCTTTTCAGGAACCGAATCGTTGATGAATTGGGTAACGGCATCCATGTGTGCAGTCATGGCCTCATAAGAAGTTCCTTCAGGTGCGGTAACGGCCATTCTCAATAGACTTCTGTCTTCGAGAGGCGCCAATTCGGACTGCAAAGTTCTGCCAATGAAATAGATCATTCCAAATGAAATGCCAATGATGATTAATGCTATCCATCGGCGATTCAAGAACTTACCCAAAGCACTTGCATAATTATTTATCATGCCGACAAAGAAAGGCTCGGTGGCATCATAAAATTTGGAATGTTTATGATTTCTTCTGATAAGTTTTACGTTCAATACAGGCGTCAATGAAAGTGATACAAATGCAGAAATCAATACTGCACCAGCTACAACAATTCCAAATTCACGAAACAATCTTCCGATGAATCCTTGTAAGAATATGATGGGTAAAAATACTGCCGCCAATGTGATGGATGTTGAAATTACAGCAAAGAAAATTTCTTCCGATCCCTTGAATGCAGCTTCTCTCGGTTGCATGCCCGCCTCAATTTTCTTGTATATGTTTTCCGTTACCACGATACCATCATCAACCACTAAACCTGTTGCTAAAACGATGGCAAGCAGCGTCAGGATATTGATTGAAAATCCGGCAAGATACATGATGAAAAACGCTCCGATAAGCGAAACAGGAATATCTATCAAAGGCCTTAATGCAATAAGCCAATCACGGAAAAACAGGTAGATGATCAATACAACCAACAGAAAAGCAATGCCCAAAGTTTCCTCCACTTCATCAATTGACCTTGAAATAAACCGAGTATTATCAAGGGCAATATTCAATCTATATTCCTTTGGAATATCTTTTTTAATATCCTCATACCGTTTGTAGAATTCCTTGGCAATGTCGATATAATTTGCTCCAGGTTGAGGAAGTAAACCCAAGCCAATCATTG
>CAIWCG010000160.1 GCA_903911135.1 uncultured Bacteroidota bacterium | reverse complement strand
GGTTGTTAATCTGGCCTGGAAAAGTTACCGGAGTATTGCTATAAAGAATCAGTTATGAAATTAAAAATATCGTTTAAGAATATCAATGATTAAACTTAAGAATAAAACAACGTGAACCAATGAACAATGTAACTTGGAATATTTTGAAGGCGAAGTATCGCATTTAATGACGAGTGAGATTGGAACATTTATTTATAAAGCATCATCAAAACAACAAAGAATATTAATGTTGCTAGTTTTGCATGCTAATAAATAAAACCTTTAACCATATGAAAACTAAAAAGAAAAAATTTCAGGCATCAGATTCCAAGAATGATGGATCAAAATTCATAAAAGAATACATCGAAAATAAATATTCAATTATGGATTATTCAGTTATAAAAGACTTATCAAAACAGGTATCTTGCATATCAAATGATAAAACTGCCATTCGCATTTATGCATTGGCCATGATGAACAAAGATGTAAACGAGGATGAAATGCTGAAAGAAGAACCGATGGATAAATTGTCGGTAAAATTGACGAAGAGTGCCATCAAACTTATCACCACCGAAACAAAGAAGGAATACTCGGTGGTAATATCACTTCCTCCTGCCCCATACACCAAATTGCAGCCAGCCATGAAACTGCATAAGATGAGCCGCAGGGAGTTATGTTCTTATATTGCTGATAAAATTCCAAGGATAAATGCTGTATCAGGCTTTGCAACATGTAATCCAAGCATTGCCACCATAGAGGCTCTTTACGAATTATTGCTGCCCTTGGCAAACATGAATGTGTATGACATGAACTTCGAACAGAAGACGAACATGAAACAATATGAAGAGCAGTTAAGCACCAATTTTGCCGTTACCATAAATTCCTGCGTCACCTTGTCGAATGGAAGCCTGCCAATGTTTACCTTGACTGGTGTTGCACAAAAAAGAAAGAGCACCAAAAACAAAAATAGGTTGGCTGCACCATATTTTAAAATGGATACAAAAAAAGGTCCGGGAACCATAAAGTTATTGGTAATGGGAAAAATACCCTATGCCAAGATGTATATAGTATATTATGGCGTTGGAGAATATGACAAAAGCACCTGGAAGTCGGTTGTTGGAAATTCAAGGATATTATTGACCGATTTGGAAAAAGGTGCCCGGCTATATTTCATTATGGCAGCCATCGGTGCTACTGGAGAAGGGTCTTGGTCTGAACCACAAACTACAACGGTGCCAAGCAATTAAAAAACGATGATTTAATTTGTGCATATCGTTAAATAACCATTTCATGATTTACCAAGAATTACCGAAATTTACGCCGTGAACTCGAATGATGGATTTATAACGATAGCCTCCTACCCCGAACCGATGGAGGCCAACTTGATGCGGTCTAAACTGTTGTCGGAAGGGATAGAATGTGTTCTTTTGGATGAGATTCTCATTTCCGTTCAGCCGTTTTATTCCAATGCCATCGGTGGAATCAAGCTGCAGGTGCACCAGGATGAAGCCGAAAAGGCTAGGGAGGTAATCAATGAATCGAATAATGCCAACCTACACGTGGTTTATAAATCGGAAGCGGCGATAGATGAAACAAACTTGGATCACAATAGATTATATTGCCCAGAATGCAAGTCAGAAGACGTGTATTTTGAACGGTTTTCAACTGGAGAATTGTTTTTAACGATCATTTTGTTGGGAATACCGGCATTATTCATCAAAGGACGATATATTTGTTATAATTGCGGCAACAAATGGGAGAAAAATTAGTTAAGAACCTACTTTAAATCAAGAATGAATCACAATCACAACAACCATATCCATAGCGACGACCACCATCATGACCATGGACATGACCATCACCACCATCATCATGGCATTATGTCATCGCAGAAGATCACCCGTGCATTCGTTATCGGCATTATCCTGAACATGATTTTTGTTTTTGCCGAAGCCATCACCGGTTTTGTCATTCATTCGCTCGCCTTGCTGACGGATGCCGGTCATAACCTAAGCGATGTGGCCAGTCTTGGCCTGGTTTTGTTCGCGTCCAATCTGGCAAAGAAGAAATCCAACGAAAACTACACCTATGGTTATCAAAAAACCACCATTCTTGTGGCGCTTTCCAACGCCGTGTTGCTGTTGATTGCCGTTGGTGCCATAGGTTACGAAGCCGTCCACCGAATCATGGTGCCCGAGCCAGTAAAAGGCAACATCATATCCATCATTGCCGGCATTGGCATCATCATAAACACCGCCACTGCCCTACTCTTCCTCAAAGACAAGGACAAAGACATCAATGTGC
Organism: uncultured Bacteroidota bacterium; assembly: GCA_903911135.1. Taxonomy (GTDB): domain Bacteria; phylum Bacteroidota; class Bacteroidia; order AKYH767-A; family JABDAW01; genus JABDAW01. The sequence goes on along the minus strand of CAIWCG010000160.1, from coordinate 14,586 downwards.
GCGGGGCTTACCTTCATATGGCATCAGATGCGGTCGTCTCTGCAGGAGTCGTCATTGCGGGCATCATTATGTTCTACACAAGTTGGTTTTGGTTGGATGCCGTCATCAGCATCTTCATCATCGTTGTCATCATTTTCAGCACTTGGGGATTGTTGAAGGACTCCTTACGCCTTTCCCTCGATGGTGTGCCCATGGGCATCGAGTCGAATGCAATCTTAAAGTACCTGTATGGCCTCGAAGGCGTGGTGGAGGTGCACGATTTGCACATTTGGGCCATGAGCACCACCGAAACTGCCCTCACCGTTCATCTTGTCATACCCGAAAAGGTCACCACTGACAATTTTTTGATAAATATCAAACAAACTTTGTTCAATGACTACAAAGTGGCGCATTCTACCATCCAGATAGAGCGTTCCATTGAACATGGCGACTGCGATCAACGCTGCTGATGGAAGTATTTTTATATTTTCTTTTGAAATTCTGATTTTAGAAGGAACAAATTTGTCATAGTAAGCAACAACATGGAACCGGAATACATAAAAGGCAGGGGATCGCAGATCAATACCGACAATAAATTCTCAAAACTCAAGTATCTTAACAACGGCATTGACGGCGTTGACGAGCAATGGGATTTGAATGCCGGCACAGAGGTCATTTACGCCCATCCCAAGACCATTTTAAACAAGGTTACCAGCCCGGATATCCCCTCCGACTACTCGATGAACCCCTATCAGGGCTGCGAACACGGCTGTATTTACTGTTATGCCCGAAATTCCCACGAATACTGGGGATATAGTGCAGGCATCGACTTCGAAAAGAAGATAATAGTCAAGGAAAATGCGGCAAAATTGCTCGAAGCTGAGCTGCGTGGCAAGAACTGGGTGCCGAAAACGATCATGCTGTCAGGAAACACCGACTGCTACCAGCCCATAGAGCGAAAACTCAAGATAACACGCACCGTTTTAGAAACTCTTTTGAACTTCCGCAACCCCGTTGGCATCATTACCAAAAATAGTTTGATCCTTCGTGATATTGATCTCCTGAAAGAGCTCTCAAAACTGAATCTTGTCCACGTGATGGTCTCGATAACTACCCTAAATGAGGACCTAAGGCAAGTTATGGAGCCCCGAACTGCCACCGCAAAGCAGCGTCTCAAAGTAATAAACGAACTTAGTGCCGCAGGCATCCCTGTGGGGGTAATGGTGGCCCCGATAATACCCGGACTGACGAGCAATTCCATGCCCGATATCATCGAACTTGCAGCGCTCAATGGCGCTCGTACCGCAGGAATGACCCTAGTCAGGCTAAATGGCGCCATAGCTGAACTTTTTCGCGATTGGTTGGAAAAGAACTTCCCCGATAGGGCCGAAAAAGTCTGGAATCAAATCAGCGAATGCCACGGCGGTGAAGTGAATGACAGCCGCTTTGGCACGAGGATGAAGGGAGAGGGAAAAATCGCCGAGTCCATACACCAGCTCTTCAAGATGTCGGTCAAGAAATACATCAAAGACCAACCCGCCTTCGCCTATAATGTCAAGGCTTTCCGGCGTCCTGATAAAAATGGACAGTTCAATATGTTTGATTTGTAAATTACTGAAAATGACGCTGATATGGCACGCATAAAACTCGATCTTCACGACATATATAACGACTCGAAATCCATCGACAAGGCCCTTCTTGAAGCCTTCGAGGAGGCCATTGAAAAGAAAATCCGCGAGATTGAAATCATTCCCGGCAAAGGCAGCGGACAGCTCCGAAAAAAGGTCCACCGCTTCCTGCAATTGCCCCACATAAAGCCACTTTACCACCGGATAGAGAACGACAGCAAGAATCATGGGCGGCTGTTTGTATATTTCAAGTTCTAAGCTGAAATAATTAGTATATTTGCCTCCATAATCATCAAATTTATGGCAGCTAAAATCAACAAAGAGACCCTCGATTTCTTCAAACTCATCAAGAAAAACAACGACCGTGAATGGTTCAAGAAGAATAAGCATCTTTATGAGAAGGCGAATGCAAACATCATCGAATTTACCACCGAACTAATCAAGCTGATTGCGGCCTTCGACAAGCCTGTAGCCCTACTCTCGCCTAAGGATTGCATGTATCGCATCTATCGTGACACGCGCTTCTCGAATGACAAGACGCCATACAAGACTCATGCCGGAATTCACATCACGTCTGCCGAAAAGAAGATGGGTTCGGCCGGATATTACCTCCACATAGAGCCCGGAAACAACCTCCTTGGAGGGGGCGTTTATCATCCTGACCCTGACCGACTTAGAGGTATGCGCCAGGAGATTGATTATAACGCAAAAGACTTCCTGAAAATCATCAATAACAAGACTTTCAAGTCCACTTTCGGTGAAATTGTAGGCGACAGACTGAAGACGGTGCCGAAGGGCTACGACAAGGAAAATCCGATGCTGGAATACTTGCAGATGAAGGAATATTTGACCATGAAAAGCGTGGACGATGACCTGATGCTTGCCGATGACTTCATAAAGGTGGCTGCCAAGACCTTCAAGGTGATGCATCCCTTCAACGAGTTCCTGAATTTGCCCATGAAGGATTAGTTTTTTGATGTTGATGTTCCTATTTTTATCATGATGCCGCCGAAGCGGGAATTATTATAAAAATAGGATGAATTAATAAGGAACAAAATTGACCTGAAATCGCCCCTTTTTTATCCCCTACCGAACCATCTTGAAATCATCAAAAATGATCTTTATGATTGTTAATGTAATTTTGGCTGAATTCCGATGCCTCCTGAAAAGGCCTCAAGCATAGCTGAAACCCTTGCTATCATTGATGAATCGTTCATCATTATTCATGAATTTGATGTAAATAATGCATCAATTCAGGTCATTATTTTTGTATCAAAAGCCATTATTTCACGTAAAATAATCAATTTTGATACAAAAATAATGACTTTTTATTCAACAATTTTCAGAATATTTTCAGGTATTTTGACATAAGTTTCCATAAAAATGGATTTCTTTGCATGTACGCTCATTTTTATGTCAGATATCCTTACATTATTGTCTTGAATGATCATGATTTTTTCAATCATAAATGCATCTATTTCAATGATTATTTTGTTCCATTCAAGATGGATCATCATCGATTCATCATCGATCATTCATGATGAATATCATCGATATATCATTGCACCTTTTCGGTGGTATGATATAGGGATGATTCTTAAAAACTTAATTGATTTGGCTCTTGTTTACTATGCCTTTCGGACAGTAACGCTTATTTTTGCCAGTTCTAAAGGATTGGGGTTATAGAGGATGAATTCGCTCATGCCTTTTTTTACTGCCATGACTTCTCCGGCCTTTAAAATGTGGGGTACCTTGAGCATGTCGGGGCCTGGATAAATCAGGATTTCGAAATCATTGAGGTTGGTGATGATGCTGCCGATAATGGCGCCATGTATGAGGCGATGCTCCTCTTGCAGGGCTGTGCTCTTCTGCAATTTATGTCCTGGAGGGGTTTCAATGATTTCAAAGCCCATGAGGCCTAACTTTCTTGGGGTTTTTATCAACACTGCCTTGCAGAAATTGTATATCTTCACCAAATTTTCTAACGGCCCCGACCATTTTTCGTTTCTTTGTTCGGTATTGTCTTCAGAATTGGTGGTATTTATATCAGCATTGTTGTCTGCTATCATCGCTAAAATGACATCGTCGTTTTGCAGGGAGATATTAATGTCATTTTCGTGATAATATGGATAGGCAGGGCTGAGACCTAGGGCATAAGTACCGTTTTTATGGTAATATTTTCCCCATAAAAGAGACAGATCAGGGAAAGAAGTGGGGTATATGAATCGGCCATTGTCAGTAATTATGCCGCTGAACAAACGAACGTTGTCGTAAACGCCAGGAGTGCCGGCCTTGATTACTTGGAAGCCTTCTTTCATGCTGGAAAAAATGGGATTTGCCAACGCATTTCGCCTTTCTATGGAGTTCATGGCGATGGCTTTGTCGAGATTTTTGGCATCGTCGAACGCAATTGCCTCTACCCCTAAGGCAATGTCGTCATCCACCACAATGCTGTTGTTGTCAAGGAACACCAGCAGCCAATGCCCCACAGGGAGGAGGTCAACATATACCTTAAATTTGTCGTACTGGGTCGTTTGAGACCTAAAATCGGAAGCGATTCCTTTTCTTGCCATGATATTTTATATTTAATTGTTAAAGACTTGAACTATGTTTACATCATCGTAGCCACAAAACTCTCTATCCCTCTCGCTTGATTTAGTAAGCTGTCAGTGTTAGCCTTTAATCCTGTTGTCGATGTCGTTTCAGAGACCCTCCACGACCATCATCCGAACATTTCTGTCATTTGGACGCAGCAAAAATATGGAGATGAATCAATTATTCCTATGACTTGGGTCATGTATTTCAACTTTGTTGGTTATATTTTCAATGATGCTGCATATATATACAGTATCGCTGTTTTTGGTAACAGAGATGTTCATTGATGATTCATTCCATGATAATTTCATCCCCGTAAGGGGTGATATCATGATGGAAATGGTAAGAAAAAAATGGTTTTAGAAGGGATACTTGCCAGCTTCGGAAAGTTGTTTTGCAATACGCCTCCTTGCCTCCTTAGAATTGAAGGGGTTGGACTTGGTAAAGCGCTTCAATCCCAACATCATCATGCGATGTTCATCACCTTCGGCCATGGAATTGATGGCTTCTCGGCCTGCCATTTCAAGGTTGTTGCCAGCCTCGGCAAAAAAGACCCGCATCATGTCCAATTGGGCGCCACAAGCGGCTTCTCCCCTCCTATTCAGCAACTTTTCTGTGCGCAGCATCACCGATTCGGCGGCGTAAGTTTCAATCATCATGTCAGCAATGTTCATGATGATCTCCTGTTCCTTAGAAAGTTCGAGCATATACTTTTGAACGGCACTTCCGGCCACCATAAGTATGGCTTTTTTCATGTTCATAATGGCCTTCTTTTCAGCCGCAAAGAGGGAATTGTCATCTTCGCCCATTTCTGGGATGGCCATGAGTTCATTCTGGACATTTTTGGCCGCAGCCATGAGGTTTATCTGGCCTTTCATGGCACGTTTCAGCAACATATCTACAGTCAAGAGGCGATTTATTTCATTGGTGCCCTCGAAAATGCGGTTAATGCGGGAATCCCTGTACGCACGCTCGACAGGATAGTCAGCGGAGTAGCCATAACCACCATAAATCTGAACACCTTCGTCAGCCACATAGTCCAACACTTCAGATCCGAAGACTTTCAGGATAGCACACTCCACAGCATACTCCTCTGCAGAGCCTAAATGCGCCATTGCGTAGCCTTTTCCTTCAGCCATGAGCTCATTTTCCTTGGTATCGATGAGTTTACTGACACGATAGATGGCAGATTCGGCAGTATAGATGCGAATTGCCTGCTCGGCAAGCTTATATTTGATAGCTCCGAACTTGGCAATGGGTCTTCCGAACTGTTCTCTGGTGTTGGCGTAGCTTATCGATGCATTGATGATCTTCTTTGATGCACCAAGAGCAGCAGCAGCCAACTTTGCACGGCCTATATTGAGGATATTAAAAGCAATTAGGTGTCCTTTGCCCACTTCTCCCAACAGATTATCGACAGGAATGACACAATCGGTGAGAAATACCTGCCTTGTTGATGAACCTTTGATGCCCATCTTGTGTTCTTCGTCACCTAAGGTAAGGCCAGGAGTACCTTTCTCGACAATGAAACCTGTAAACTTGCTTCCATCTACCTGTGCAAAAACAGTGAATACATCTGCAAAGCCTGCATTGGTAATCCACATCTTCTGACCGTTAAGAATATAGGATTTCCCATCTGCTGACAACACCGCTTTGGTCTTTGCAGCCAAAGCATCTGAACCAGAACCGGGTTCGGTGAGGCAATAGGATGCTTTCCATTCACCGCTGGCCAACTTAGGTATATATTTTTTCTTTTGTTCTTCAGTTCCGTAGTATAATATGGGCAATGTACCGATTCCTGTATGTGCGGCCAAGGCAACAGAAACAGAATGACCGGCACCTAGGTTCTCTGTGAGCAGCATATTGGTCATTAAGTCCTTGCCAAAGCCACCATATTCTTCAGGAACACCAGTTCCTAGGAGACCCAGTTCTCCTGCCTTGTTCATAATGGAAAACATAAGGCCTTCCTCTTGTGAATCAATCCTGTTAAGAATTGGTGTAACCTCCGCTTCCAAGAATTCATGGGCCATAGAGGCCATCATCATCTGCTCTTCGTTGAATTCTTCAGGAATAAAAACATCTTCGAAAGGAGTTTCCCTAATTAGGAATTCTCCGCCTTTAATTGTTTTGCCAGTTGATTCCATATTATTTTATCCTTATTGAGCTGCAAAGATACTAAACTCAAAAGAAGTAGAAGAAAAACAAATGGCTAGCCTGCCATTGAAAACAAGAGCAAACGAACTGCACTTTTCAATGGATAAACTGGAAGCATATTGAATCAATCAACAGACTCCTATCGAAACATCAGCCTATTTGAAGTTTGCATTAAGAAATTTAACGGCGATACCATGCGCTTCATCGGCCATGGTCTTTTCGTAATGAGGATTACTTGGATTTGCGAAGGCATGGTCGGCATCATATCTCTTTACAGTAAGAGTCTTGCCGGCAGCTTTCATATCCTTTTCGAATTGTGCAACCACTTCTGGCGTAATGTATTTATCCTTATTTGCAAAAATGCCCAATACAGGACAAGCAATGGTTTTCAATTTGTCAACACTTTTTTCTGGCATGCCATAATACATTACACAGCCCTTCATCTGTTTGCCTGCCAACAGTGAAGTTTGTAGCGACCAGCCTCCACCCATACACCAGCCTATAGATTGAATCTTGGCATTCTTGCCAGCATATTCTACAACTCCATTTATGATTGCTTTGGCTCTGTCATCAGTCAATGATTTCATGCATTCCTGTGCTTTGTCGGGAGCATCAGCCACTTTGCCATCATACAAATCAATTGCTATGACATTTACATCTCCCAATTCCTCAAACAAAGCTACTGCTTCCCGCTTAATGTAATCATTCAAGCCCCACCATTCATGTATTACGACAAGATATTTATTGCTGGCCTTTGCAGTGCGTACTTCATAGGCATTTGCAGGCTTTCCATCCTTACAGGTAATGGCTACCATCTTGCCTTTATCAGATGAATAGCTAAAAGGAATGGGTGCCAGATGTGCAGCTGCAAAATCGGATTTAGTACCAAGCATGGCGAACTCTTGAGTAGAACTCATGGCACAACAAGAGTGTGTTTGAGCAGTGGAAGTTTTCAGGTTTACGATGAACAGCGTTATGGCTATCATCGTGGTGGTAAGTGCGGTTTTCATATCAGTATCTATTTATTCATTGATTTATGGTGGCAAAACTACTAAATGTATGGGCAATGTAATTTCAGTCAATACAACAGCCTATCGGGTTCCTGATTTCATTAACATAGATTAATGAACATTAACTCATCCATAACAACATCCTGCAATGGCATGATTTATTTTTGCATCATAAAATAATTCAAAATATTAACCAACAAAATTAAAATGAAGACTAAAATTATCCTCTTGATGCTGTTGTTGTCAACATCAGCATTGCAAATGGCGGCAAACTGCTGCAACAGTAGCCTTGTTTCTGAATCAAGAACAAGCAAACCCTATCATTTCATCAACATCACCGGTGAGATGAACGTAAAGATCATCCAAGAAAAGACTCCAGGCGTGTTGGTGGAAGGCAGCAATTTCCAACTCGACAACACCGTAACCATGTTGCGAAACGACACCTTGTTCGTATTTGAGGCAAACAAGCGAAAGAACGAAGGCAAGGTATCGATGAGCATCAATGTGGAGAACATGACCATGCTCGAGGTAAGCGGCAAGAGCATCGTTTACTGCGAGGGCATGATAAATTCAGACTTGATAAGCATCAAGGCATTGAATGGGGCAAGAATCAAGTTGGATTTGCACGCCTTGAACGTAAAGAGCAACGTATCGGGATGCGGATTCATTGATTTATCCGGCATGGTAGGCAGCATTTCCAAGCAAACGGATGGCTGTGGTTCCATCGATTCTAATTCTTTATTCATTGTTGATGATACCATCAACTCAAGCAATTCATAAATAACATGCTACCAAAGGCCTTGCAGGTAAATCGACTGCAGGGCCTTATTTTTTTTAATCATTGACCCTTGTAAAACGATTATCTTAACAGATATTTACCAAATCAACAGGTTTTTTTGTCCATAAAACACCAGTTTTAGCTTCAGAATATACTATTTGTGCAACACTAACTACTTTGTTTGCAATACTAACTACTGGGTCTGCAACACTAACTACTGTGTCTGCAACACTAACTATTGTGTCTGCAATACTAACTGCTGGGTTTGCAACACTAACTACTGGGTCTGCAACACTAACTACTGTGTCTGCAACACTAACTACTGTGTCTGCAACACTAACTATTGTGTCTGCAACACTAACTATTGTGTCTGCAACACTAACTACTGTGTCTGCAGCACAAACTATTGTGTCTGCAACACTAACTATTGGAGCATTTCCATGACATATTATTGTTAAAGCACTACCTGCTGCTGCTTTAAAACCATTTGGTTCTTCTATCTTATAAACACCTGTTTTAGCTTCAGAAACTACTATTTGTGCAACACCACATGGTATTTGTGTTGCACCACATGGTATTTGTGCAACACCATATGGTATTTGTGCAACACCACATGGTATTTGTGCAGCACCACATGGTATTTGTGCAACACCACATGGTATTTGTGCAGCACCACATGGTATTCGTGCAACACCACATGGTTTGTTTGCAGCACCACATGGTTTGTTTGCAACACCACATGGTTTGTTTGCAGCACCACATGGTTTGTTTGCAGCACCACATGGTTTGTCTGCAACACCACATGGTGCAGCATAAATAGTAGATTCTGGCGTAAAAACAGCATAAACTGCTTGAACATCATCAACAATAATTGATGTTCAGGCAGTTTATGCCATCAAAGATTAAACGAATGGAGAGGATTAAGAGGTTACTTATTTCTTGATGGTAACCTTTCTTACAATAGTTTCAGTGGCTGTGGTAATCCTAACAAAATAGATTCCATCAGCTTGATTGGCAAGGTCTAATGTATAAGTTCCGCCTGTGGTAGCACCAATATGTTTTGCAGCCACCTGCTGACCCATTATATCCAAAACCTCCATTGCCACAGTTTCACTTGTTTTTGATGTTATCGAAACATTCAGATTGCCATCGGTAGGGTTTGGATAAACCGAAATGCTGGTGTGGTCGTTGGCAATATAATTGTCTCCTGATGCTCCAACGGTAAAATTGATGTCATCAAGATATAGATTGTTTCCATTAGCAGTTACATTAACAAATCCAAACATTACATTTGATAGTCCAGCCAATGCATTCAAGGCAACAGTATCAGAACGCCATTGAGCATTGGTAGGTGTAAAGGCGCTGTTTTGAGTGCCTGAAACGGAAGCCAATAATGCACCACCCTTGGCATAAACTCTAGTCCAATTAGCACCGCAATTGGTAGAATAACCAACTATCAATGAATCATGAGCAGTTGTGTTTTTCTGTTTATAAGCTACACTGAAGGAAAGTTTTATTGGTAATAAGGAAGAAGAAAAATCTATGAGCGGAGAATACAATGTGTCAGTCTGTCCAACATTGGCATTGGTAAAATTATCCATTTCTGCACAAGCCGCACTTAAGCCAAAGCCGCTTACCCCAGTTCTTCGGTACCAGGTATCATAGCCATCCATGTTTGCCACTCTCCAAGTTTGATAAGGAAATACATCATGGTCGAAACCTTCCCTCAATGGGAAGGTATTTATTTGAGTGGTGAAGGTAACAGTAGTGGTGTCGTTGGCATGATTTAGATCTGTTGAGGCATTAGGCGAAGAGGTATATACCTTATATATATGTACGCCGTCATTAGCATTTATTGCAGGCAAAGTAACCGTTGTCATTGCTCGAGAAGCAAGAGTTCCGGTCCAGTTATAAGTGTTTACTGCCGCTCCATCCAATTGGTAGTTGATGGTAACAGATGTGATGGCAGCAGAACCAAAATTTCTAAGCACCACAGTAGGTGTAATGGCAGGATTGCAATAGTTTGTTTGAACAGGATTGTTTATGTTGAGTATTCCGGCATCCACAAGTGGCAATATTGCATTAGGGTCGTAGCCATCATTGACCAAAGTACCTGTTCCAGTAGGGTCTAGCCAATCCTTAAGACGAGTTGCAGGAGTAGTACCATAAGACCAGGAGGTAGAAAGTTTGCCATAAACATCATTAAGATCGGTTCCTGCAGCATTACAAGCCGATGAACCGCCATACAGTTGACCTATGATGCGATGATCTTGATTGAACAAGGGAGAACCGGAAGAGCCAGGCTCGGTAACACCATCTGTCCATTGCCCAATCCTCCATACATCAGCAGGACCATTGCCCATATCCTGCATTCCACCATCGTGTGTAGGCGCAAGGGAATGTGATATCTTCTTAATGTCACCATTGGGATGATGAATGGCTATTGCAGAGTCGGCAAAAACTGCTGGATTATACCAACCTGCATAAAAGACATTATAAGTGGGAGGTGGAGTGCTGTTCAATTGCAGTAAGTTGAAATCGGAATGTACATTGAAAGCCTTTTGTACAGCGCCTGAAAGCGAAACGGAAGCAGGGCTTGTAGAAGGATTAGGGCAAGTGTTGCTTTCCCAATTGAATCGGAATACCCATGTTCCGAAGCCACTGCTACCACAATGGTTTGCAGTAAGGAAATAAGGTGTACCATCGCTAGGCACATCATTTATCAAGGCACCGGTACAGGCTTCATTTCCATTCTCTACAATACAGGCCACAGCACGTTTTTCCAATGCCCAGGCAGGATCGCAGAAGACATTTGTTTCGCATGAACCGCTGTTACCGAATGATTTCATCAAATATTGAAACAGAGAACGGTATCCATGAGTTATTCGGAAGATATTCAGTGAACCATGGAAGGAAACATTGGCAGGTTCATAATACTCAACAATGATGGTATTGCCTCTAACAAGATCACAGCCCAATTGATGATCTGCTTGGTTGGCCTTAGCGGTAAATGCGCCGATGACATGAGAATGGTCCTGGTTATAAATAAACAGTTTCGCACCATCAGGAATTAGAAATTGGTCGAAAGCAATGTTTACCGTCAAAGCATCAGGACAATGTATGCCCATTTGCCATAGTTTATCTCCATTAGCAAGAGTTGTCCATGCGCCAGAATTGGATGGGTTCAGATTTTGGAAATGGTTGTAACCAAAACGATAAGGTATTTCCTTGTATTGGTCTCTTGTAAGGTCTTCATTCTTCAATGAATCCGTGTTCACAACTGGCATTTCAACGGTAGGAATCTGTAGGTTGGCATAACCAAAGCCAATAGGAACACCACCATCGCTTATCTGTGAATAAGCAAGGTTTACAACGGAACATGCAATAAGAACTACTACTGCGTAAAGTACTTTATTTTTCATATTATGTATTATTTATTAGTAATTATGATGTGAATATTTAGCTGCAAATATATTAATTGCAAACAAAACAAAAAGGGTATCCTTATGAGATACCCTTTTTGAAGATGGAACTATGTCGAGATAAATTTCTTAAGCTTAGTAAGGAATAATTACATAACCTTTCTCCTCAATGGGAGCGGTATTGTCAGCATTGAACTTGATGCTTTGCACAGCTTGTTTTGCTTTTGTAATAAGATATTCTGATTTAGAAGTAGAACCATTTGCAGTAGGCTCGGCACTCTTTATGTTTCCATAACGGTCTATTGAAACATTCACAACGATTGTTCCACGTTCACGGGTAAGATTGCTGATGGTAGGTTCTTTTATGATTGTTCGCTCATTAACCAGATACCTTACAATAGTGCTACCTGCAGTAACAGTCTTTTCCTTTGTAGAAAGACTAACGGTCTTTTGGCCATTATCAGCAGGTTTGTTTTCAGTTGCATTGGCAGAACTGCCATCAAAATATATGGCTGTTACTTCTGTAGTACCAATCTTTTTAGGTGTACCATTACTGGTATAGTTGATCATTCCATTGGCAAGGCCATCAACTTTACAATTTACTTTCTCACCACTTTTCATTACAATGGTATTTTGAGCATAAGACCTACCTGCACTTGCCATTAAGGCTGCCACAAATAGAAGGGATACAGTTTTTCTAATCATTTTATTAAGTTTAATTGGTTATTTTAAGGATTATTTAAGTGAATGTGGCCGCAAAGATAATTTATAATAATGTAATTTTGCAACCCTTATCCAACAACACATATCATATGAAGTTATTGCTCAATTATCTAAAGAACTATAAATGGCTTATTGCCTTGGCACTTGGTTTGGCAGCCATCAATCAAGTGTTTTCCCTGTTTGATCCCATGATAACCAAACATATCATCGATGGGTATGCCACCCAAACCAAACACCTTACTACCGATCAGTTCTTGAAAGGTATCGGTTACCTGTTGGGCCTGTCCATGTTCGTTAACTTGGTTTCAAGGATAGCCAAGAACTTTCAGGATTATTACATCAATGTCATCACACAACGGTTGGGTGCACAGCTTTATGCTGATGGTATCCGCCATTCGCTGGAACTCCCCTACTCTGTCTTCGAGGACCAAAGAAGTGGAGAAACATTGGGCAAGCTTCAGAAGGTAAGAACGGATGTTGAGAAACTGATTGCTGCCTTCATCAATGTGGTTTTTACCTCTTTAGTTGGTATAATCTTCGTTATGGTTTATGCCATGACAGTACATTGGTTGATTGCTCCGTTGTTCTTGATTATGGTTCCTTTGTTAGGTGTCATCAGTTCCGTTTTAAGCAAGAAGATAAAGGTGATGCAGAAGGTAATCGTTGCAGAAACTACCTCTCTTGCCGGTTCCACTACAGAGTCTTTAAGGAACATAGAATTGGTGAAGTCCTTGGGATTGGCAAAGCAGGAAGTCAGCCGTTTGAACAGCATTACCGGTAAGATTCTTAACTTGGAACTCAAGAAGGTTAAATACATCCGTAGCCTGTCCTTTATTCAAGGTACATTTGTCAATCTGTTAAGAACAGTAATCGTTTTTATCATGATGTTCCTTATATTCAAGGACAACATTTCTTTGGGACAGTATTTTTCTTTGATGATCTATTCCTTCTTCATCTTCGGACCCTTGCAGGAAATGGGCAATGTCATCAACATATACCGTGAAACGGAGGCTTCCTTGGCCAAGTTTGAGGAAATCATCAACACACCGATAGACAAGAAACCGGATAATCCAGAGAAAATCATCAGCGTGGAATCCTTGGAGTTCAAGAACGTTACCTTCAAGCACCAAACTGCCACACAGAATGCCTTGGATGATATTTCTTTCCGCGTAAAGCTGGGAGAAACCATTGCTTTTGTTGGGCCTTCGGGTGCGGGCAAAACCACTTTGGTGAAATTGCTTGTGGGATTGTACAATCCTCCTGTAGGCGAGATTCTTTACAACAACATAAACGGCAATAGAATTGACTTGGACCAACTTCGCGAACAGATTGGGTTTGTGACGCAAGACACGCAACTCTTTAGCGGCAGCATCCGCGAGAATCTGCTGTTTGTAAACCCAAATGCCACGGATGAGATGTGCCTGGATGTGCTGAACAAGGCTGCATGCCAAACACTGATGAACAGGGCGGACAAAGGTTTGGACACGGTTATAGGTGAAGGCGGCGTAAAGGTATCGGGTGGCGAGAAACAACGCCTTTCCATTGCCAGAGCCTTGTTGAGACAACCCACTTTGCTGGTGTTTGATGAGGCTACCTCTTCCCTCGATTCATTGACCGAGGATGAAATTACCGAAACCATTCAGAACTTGAGCCGCAGGAAGGAACATATCACCATCATGATAGCCCATCGGTTGTCCACCATCATGCATTCCGACAGGATATATGTTTTGGAGAAAGGAACCATCATAGAACAAGGCAAACACGAGGAACTGTTGGCCATGAAGGGCTTATATTTTGCCATGTGGCGTCAGCAGATTGGCGAACGGCACCATATTGCCAAGGCGGCGATGAACAAATCGAAAGAAGTGTTGAGCAATTAGGAATGCACCTATCGTAATTCCTAATTCTTTTAAGGAGCCTATATCCTCTACTCGTCCCATCTACGTCCCGCTATCCGCTGTAGCCGCTGCATCCCCAAAACCGACACCAAGCAGCGGGCTGACGCTACTATCGGGGCTATGCTTTGACGGCAGGTGGCTTCGAATGAGCTTTATAAGGGGATATTTCCAGAAATGAGTTAGATTTATGATTATTATGTAAGGAAGGGGAAATTCGGATGGGGCAAAGGGAAATTTGGATGGGGCAAGGGGAAATTTGGACGGGGCAAGGGGAAATTTGGATGGGGCAAAGGGAAATTTGGATGGGGCAAAGGGAAATTTGGATGGGACAAGGGGAAATTTGGATGGGGCAAGGGGAAATTTGGATGGGGCAAGGGGAAATTCGGATGGGGCAAGGGG
>CAIWCG010000159.1 GCA_903911135.1 uncultured Bacteroidota bacterium | reverse complement strand
AAAGCCGACCTGTCAGGATGTTTTTTACTTGCCTTTTTCTGGAGAGGAATCGACTGTTTTTGTAAAATAAACGTACGTTTCAAACTCTTAAACGGTCGTTTCAAACTCTTAAACGTACGTTTCAATTCTTTAAACGTACGTTTTAAACTCTTAAACGGTCGTTTCAATTCCCTAAACGTACGTTTCAAACTCTTAAACGGTCGTTTTAAACTCTTAAACGGTCGTTTCAAACTCTTACACGTACGTTTTAAACTCTTAAACGGTCGTTTCAAAACTATAAACGAATGTTTTGAACTCATAAACGTACGTTTCAAATTCTTAAACGTACGTTTCAAACTCTTAAACGGTCGTTTCTTTAAGCTAAAAGGGTGTTTTTATTGCTAATTCAAGTTGTTTTTAACAGATTTCTGGTCTTGCCATTTTAATGAATTTAGTTTGTATTTTCTTCTTATAAATCATTGAATCTGTTTATTGTATTTACCAAAATACGAAAATGAAATCATTTTTTATCGGCGATTATTTTGCCATTAAAACTCCATAATTTGAATAGGCATAAGGTTAAATTATAGTTATTATTTTTCATAAGTATTAGGTATTTGTATTTTTGCCAGATTAACGTTTCAATAATATCCGATTTAAGTAGCCGAAAACATTAAAAAACAATAACATATGAACATACGAATTCCATTGCTTGCCATAGGTTTAGCCTTGCTGAACAGTATTGGTGCAACTGCCCAAAACGACAGCATCATCATTAAAAACCTATTCGATGAAGTATTGAAAAATGGCAAATGCTATGATGATTTGACTTACCTAACCACAAAAATAGGAGGCCGATTAAGCGGTTCGCCTGAAGCTGCACAAGCAGTGGCCTGGGGCAAAAAGGTAATGGAGGCCATTCACCCGGATACCGTATATCTGCAAGAAATGAAAGTGCCGCATTGGGTACGTGGAGCGAAGGAAACTGCCGAAGTGTTCAGGGCTGTAGGCAATTCGAGGCGAAGGAATGAAATGAAGATATGTGCACTTGGCGGCTCCATAGCTACACCTGATTCGGGAATTTCGGCAGAAGTGGTTGAAGTTCACAGTTGGGATGAACTCAAGGCCTTGGGAAAAGAGGGTATTCAGGGAAAAATAGTCTTTTATAATCGCCCCATGGATGTTACAAAAGTACATACCTTCGAAGCTTATGGAGGAGCGGTAGATCAGCGTGGTGGTGGGGCTTCGGAAGCTGCCAAATATGGTGCCGTGGGTTCCATCTGCCGTTCCATGGCCATCAACAATGATGACTTTCCACATACCGGCGCCATGCACTATAAAGACAGCATTACCAAGATTCCATCTTGTGCGATATGCACCAATGATGCCAACCTGTTAAGTGATTATCTGAAAGGCGACAAGCACCTGAAGTTTCATTTCAAGATGAGTTGCCAAACCTTGCCAGACGAGACCTCCTATAATGTGGTAGGTGAAATAAAAGGGACGGAACATCCAGAGGAAATCATTGTCTTTGGAGGACATCTTGACAGTTGGGAAACAGGCAAGGGTGCGCATGACGATGGTGCAGGAGTTGTTCAAACGATGGAAGTGTTGAGATTATTCAAGGCCTTGAACATCAAACCAAAAAGAACCATAAGGGCGGTATTGTTCATGAATGAAGAGAATGGATTGCGTGGTGGAAAGAAATATGCCGAGCTTGCAAAAAAGAACAATGAACATCATATAGCCGCAATGGAAACGGATGCAGGAGGCTTTGTTCCGAGAGGCATCAGCTGTGAAATGAAACAGGAACAATTCGATAAGCTGTTGAAATGGAAGCCCCTGTTGGAACCATATGGAGTAAATGAATTTACAATGGGTGGCGGTGGTGCCGACATCAGTCCCTTGAAGGAAATGGGAATACCGCAGATGGAACTGTTGGTGGATTCACAAAGATATTTTGATGTTCACCATGCCGTTACCGATGTGATAGAAAACGTAAACATCAGGGAGTTGAAATTGGGCGCCGGGTCAATGGCTGCATTCATTTATCTTTTCAGTCAATATGGCTTGTAAATTCCTTTCTCTATAGCTTCCTTTGTTATCGATTCTGCATCAGGCGTAATGGCCGGCGGTTGAGGAGTTACCGTTTTGTTTTCTTTGATGGTACTGATGAAGGTCTCCAGCTTTTCCTTTCTGACTATAACTTCTGGAAAGAAAAAGAAGTTGGAAGCAAAATGAATAAGGAGACAAAAAGGTATTAGAAGTTTTGTCTTGAAATATTTTGCTTCCTGATTCTCATAGAAATAAATCAAACAGCATATCATGCCTACCGCTGAAAAGATGCCATAGCGCATGGAAAGCGCGATAGACAGACTTGTTGTTCCACGAACCCAGCCTGCCATCATTCCTGAAAGAATAACATACGATAAAACCATAAACACCATTGGATTCTTATGATGATATCGGGTGATTATCATCTTGAAAAAGAAAAAATATAGCAGCATTCCTAGCAATGTCGGCAAGTACATTTGATAAAGGAACTGAACACTTCCACCTAGGAATAAAACACTGAAAAGAATGGTGTTGAAGATTCGTTGGAACGTAAATGCCGTTGCCTCATTTATCATGAAATCCTTGAAATAAAGATAAACTGCCAAGCTGTAGATTAGCACAGATAAGGCAGCATGAAAATATCTTCGTTTGAATATTAAATATGCCATCAATATCAGCAGAACAAGCATACCGTTTCCATAAGTCAAAAGGGCTAAGGTTCCAAAGATTAGGCTTAATGTAAAATGAATTATTGAGTTCTTTTGAATAAATGAAAATGTAAGTATGCCAAATGCTATCGACCAAACATTTTGCAGTGCAGCGTTCGTCCAGAAGATGGAGTCGTAATATTCGAATTGAAAGAAAATTAAGGCAACAAGTACCACCAAAAGGCTCTTGGATTCAATACTTTTGAGATGGTAAATCAATAGACCAAAGATGAGCACCAATCCCACTTGAGATACCAATAGGAGATGCCGTAAGTCAATGGAACCAAAAACAAGATAATCCAAATAATATAGGCTTCTGCTGAAAACAATTCTGCATTCGTTATATGGAATGAAAATTGCTTTGATGGATTGAACGAAGGAATGGTTTGGCAGATACGCATTAGCCCAAGAATAGATGGCCTTGTAATCATCCATTATTGGAATATTGACAGCATTGAATAAGCAGACTAGTGCAAAAAACAAAACAATTTCAGCAACTATCCAACGGTAATTTCCTGTACGTTTATACAATAAAAAGGCAATGAACAAAAGAACGGCATCGCAGCCAACTATGCAGAATGAATGTCTCCAAAAATCAATGCTTATATTCAATTTAAAGGAATAAAATAGGAGGATTATTTATCGCTGCCAATCTTTTTCAATTCTACATTTTCGAAAACCCTTTGATCATAACCGGTCTTCACAATTCGAATCATCGCCTTGGCCAATTGAACGGAATTGATGACAAAATTCGGCGTTATCAATTCTATGAGAGGATAAAACGGAATCGCCAACTTGTTCACCAAGGCTGTATTGGGGTTTTTATGTATCGGTCTGATGCCGGCCGGACGGGCAACATATAGTTTCTTCAAGGGTATTTTTGCCAATGCATTTTCAGCTTTGCCCTTTATTCGGCCAAATAACACCTTCGTCTTTTCGGTATTGTCAGCTCCTTCGCCACTTAAAAACACAAATTGCATGTTGGGATTAGAAGAAGCCATTTCCTTGGCAGCAGCAACGGTATAATCATACGTGATGACTTCATATTGCTGTTTGCTCACCTGGCTTTGCGATATTCCCAAGCACCAAAAACAGGCGTCATTTGCCTTGAAAACATCTTTTAAATGGGAATAATCCAAATAATCCTGATGGATAATGACCTTCAATTTTGCATGTTCCACCTTCAATGGTTTCCTCACGATGGCCGTAATTTCCTCAATATCCTGATCCAATATTGCCTGTCTCACTACCTCTGCTCCTACTAGTCCTGTTGCCCCAGTTACTATTATTTTCATTGATTTATATTTTGTTCAATGGCTCAAAAATACAAATTCTCTTACCAAAAATGATAGAATTCTACCTCCCTAACCTATTACGTAGGTTTATTTGGTGCTTTGCAAGTCATTTTCAAAGCTTTGTTTGACACTTTCATAGCATTGCAGATGACTTTTAATGCTTGGCAAACCATTTTCAAAGCATTGAAGGAGACTTTCAAAGCTTTGTAATCCATTTTCAAAGCTTTGCAGAACATTTGCAAGGCTTGCAACTCATTTTCAAAGCATTGCAGAAGACTTTCAAAGTACATTTATTGACTTGCAAATCAGGTTTTTAGATTAACTTATAAGGTGCCTATAGTTTTTATTTTACTAATTTTGAACCCAAATTACAGATAGATGAAACAGCTTATCGCTTTTTTGATTTTTATTTCGGTTGCAAATAATTACTTGGTTGGTCAAGAATTATTTCCACTTCACGAACCGGCGAGCAACATACCCAAAGGTGTTTTTGGCATCAGGGCAACATCAGAACATACCGTTGAATTGGATCAATTCCGTAATCAATTTACCGGCAAATTGATGTATGGAATCTTAAAGAATTGGGAAATAGAGGCTCAGGCAGAATATTCCAATCATCATGGCAATGCATTGCCTGTCAACCTTATCAACCATACCCACAATGGCTCCTTGACAAATTATTATGCCACCCAAAAAGTTTATGGAATACCCTATCCTTATCTTTTCAGTGGATTTTATTTTTACTCTAAATACCGATTTTTAAGTCTTGACGACGAAGGTTCTCATCTCCGCGCATCATTGTTTGCCGAATATTCCACCACCAATGTTGCCCACGACGAAGCCGAACCAAATTTGGAAGGTGATACGGGAGGAGAAGGCGGTGGTTTGGTCGTTACCTATCTTTATCAAAAATTTGCCATATCGTTAACCTCCGGTGTGATTATCCCAGGAACTTATCACGATATAAAATACGATAAAACACATAGTCCCGGGGTATTTTACACCAATCTTTCTTATGGAAAAGCCATTCATTACGATCTGTCCTTGGGGTATTTGCTGTACCCCAAAACTTATGGTTCCTACTCCGACCTAAACATCAATGTTTATGCCGAATTTGAAGGCAAGAGTTACGATTCAGCCATTATCCATCAGAATGGCGGACCCGTTGAAGCGAAAACTTCGACATTGAAAAAGGGAAACTATATTGACTTTTACCCAAGCATACAGTTCATCTTCAATTCCAATACAAGAATAGATGCAACCATGGGATTCAGCTTATATAATAAATCATATACACATTTCTACCCAATGGTTTTGTTGGGAGTCCAGCGATATATCTTCATGCATGCTCCAATTTCAAAACCTAAAACACCAAAGACTTTATAAAAATCATTGATTAAGATTGCAACTGGCCCTTAGGATTTCAATTGAATTCGGACCTTGGCAAAAAAGTAAATCAACAATACTTAAGTTTTCAAGAAACCCAAATTTGGATTCGAAAACTTGGATGTATCGTTGAGAATTAAAATCTGGATCAGGTTTTATTTTCTTAATTTTCGGATGGATGACATTGCGAAAATCATCAGCAATATCTGAGTAATCATACTTATAGTCCAATGCTTCTGAAATGGGCGTTTTTATTTTTAATAATCCTAAAATAGTATGTAGTAAATCCATATTGAAGTGCATTAAGCTATCATGCTTCTGGAAATAAAAATCCTTTAATTCATCTTCATAATATTCAAAAAAAGGGGAGCATCGATAGGCTGATTCCAAGGAACGCCAATGAATCTTTTGCCAATCATGATTATTGGAAATGGTCATGGATTTTACTGGAGTATGCTCCGGGTTATCATGATTGAGGGGAATACTCAAGCTCAAAATGCCATTTGCCCCAAAAACATTGCATCGATTTCTGTATGATTGCTTTTGATAATTCTCTGTAGGGTCTATGATTATCTCATCATAAAGCAAAAACTTGGTTACATACTGAATTGGTGGCAAATAGGCCGTTGAAAGAATGGCTATTTTATTTTTCATTAGCGCAATACTACTAAATTCATTGAAAAAGTAATTCTAGCGAATTGTTTGCCCAGCCATTGGTATTAAAAATTATCTAAATTTGCAAAATGAAACCATTCATGAATCGGGATAATGAAAAAAGAAAATAAGAAATCGATTGTCACTAAAAAGACACAAACAACAGATTTAGGTAATTCAAAAATACTGGAACTTAAAACATGGCAATATAATTTTATTGGATTCACAATCATAATTATACTTGGTATTCTTATATATTTAAACTCTTTTAATTGTACTTTTCATTTCGATGACTTGCCTAGCATAAAGAACAACAAGGTAATTCAAAACCTTTCTGCCTCTGCAATATGGAAATCCAGCAGCAATCGATTTATTCCATATTATAGTCTTGCAATAAATTACCATTTTGGGCAATTGAATGTATTTGGATATCATCTGGTCAATCTAATTATTCACTTAATAAATTCCTTATTGGTTTGGTGGATGGCTTTGCTCATATTCTCAACTCCTTACATGAAAAATAACGCATTAGCCAAACATGGCAAAACGATAGCGTTATTTACCGCATTACTTTTTGTTTCACACCCATTGGCAACCCAATCTGTAACTTACATTGTTCAACGATTGGCCTCCATTGCAGCCTTATTTTACTTTCTTACTGTTGCTCTGTATTTAAAGGCCCGTTTAATTAATAATAAAAATAATCTTGCCTTGCTTATTTACATCACGGCATTTGTTTCTGCCATTTTTGCATTTATATCCAAAGAAAATGCATACACGCTTCCCTTTTCAATATTAATGATCGAAGTCTTGTTTTTTCAATCAATAAAGCTTTCTGCATTTCTTAAGGATAAACGTGTATGGATGGGCATCGCTCTAATTGTCATTTTTATAACGATAATTCTTACCCGATTTTCATTCAGCATCTTTAATAGCCAACCTATAAATAACTTAACTATTTTTGAAAAAGAAATAACTCCATTTAATTACTTGTTTACGCAATTTGGTGTCATTTTAAGATACATTCAATTATTATTCCTTCCAATTAACCAAAACTTCGATTATGACATTCCCTTATCGCTCACATTTTTTGAAGTAAAAACCATTTTATATTTCCTAATCCTCTTATCACTAATTGTCTTTGGGGCATACTATTATAATAAGAATCGAATCATTACCTTTGGCATATTTTGGTTTTTCATTGCTTTATTGGTTGAATCTAGCATCATCCCAATTACTGACGTTATCTTTGAACATAGAACCTATCTGCCTTCTTTTGGTTTTTTTATCCTTTTCAGCTCCACTATCTTTTTAATTTTCAAAGATAAATCCAAAACGGCAATTATTGTTTTGACATTTATAACTGTCTTTTATTCATTCCTCACCTTCGAAAGGAACAATATTTGGAAAGACGACAATAGCTTATGGTCTGATGTTATTTTAAAAGCACCTACCAAAGCTAGGGCATATGTCAATCGTGGAGTATTTTTCCTAAATGAAAAAAAGAAATTGGAAGCAATGAATGACTTTAATAAAGCTGTAGAATTGCAACACAACTATGTTACGGCTCTATACGATAGAGGACACCAATATGCTGAATTCAATAATATTGATTTGGCAATTAAAGATTACAGCAAAGTACTTGAATTGGATCCTAATTATTTGGCGGCTTGTTATAATCGAGGAGTTCAATATGCAAACAAGAAATTGAATGACCTTTCCATGAAGGACTACAACCATGCAATTGAAATTGATTCTACCTATGCAGACGCATATTACAATAGGGGAAATCTTTGGATGATTGCAAAAAATTACGAGCAGGCATTTAAAGATTTCAATAAAGCCATTGAGTTTAATCCAAAGTATGAAAATGCTTATTATAATAAGGCGATTATTTTCCAAAAAGAAGCTAAATATGAATTAGCCATTGCCGAATTCAATAAATATGACGAATTAAAACCCAATGATGAGGCTGCTCATTTCAATAGGGCCATGTGCTATGAAATTTTAAATAAACACAAGGAGGCCATTAATGATTATGATAAAGCCATTGAATTGAAACATGATTATTCATTAGCCTATTTT
>CAIWCG010000158.1 GCA_903911135.1 uncultured Bacteroidota bacterium | reverse complement strand
GTTTCGGCAGTAAAGAAGAAACCCCTTGCATATCGTTTTGCAAGGGGTTTATCAGTGGTTTTGTTGTCCGACTAGGTTTCGAACCTAGACTCTTCTGAACCAAAATCAGACGTGTTGCCAATTACACCATCGGACAATCTTTTTTTGAAAGGGCTGCAAAAATAGAAAAATTATTTAAAAAAATAGGGGTAAATAAAAAAAACGTTGCCGCGTTATGGATAAACTAAATTCTGAAAATGACATCGAATAAGAAATATAATTTTTATCTTCGCCCCTTCTTTAAATAATATATAAGTATGAATAATTACAACAAAATTAACAACATAACGGGATGGTTTGTATTCTTGATAGCAGCCTTCGTTTACATTTCAACCATTGAGCCGACAGCGAGTTTTTGGGATTGTGGCGAGTTTATCGCTACTTCTTACAAATTGGAGGTTGGTCATCAGCCTGGAGCGCCTTTGTTCCTCATCATGACGAAGGTATTTTCCTATTTCCTTTCGGGAGGCGACGTTCATAAGGTTGCTCCGTTGGTGAATACTTTTTCTGCGTTGATGAGTGCATTTTCCATTTTGTTTTTGTTTTGGACGATTACCGCTTTTGCAAGGAAAATAGTTATAAAAAAGGGTTCAGAGCCTACCAATGACAATATTTTGGCCGTTATGGGTGCTGGTGCTATCGGAGCGTTGGCTTATACTTTCACCGATTCGTTTTGGTTCAGTGCTGTGGAGGGTGAAGTTTATGCGAGTTCAGCATTTTTTACCGCCATCGTGTTTTGGTGCATCATGAAATGGGATGCTGCGGCCGATGATAAATATGCAGTACGTTGGATTATCATGATTGCGTTTTTGATGGGACTTTCCATCGGCGTCCACTTACTGAACCTGTTGACCATCCCGGCTCTTGCTTATGTATATTATTTCAGGAAATACAAGGTTTCACGAAATGGAATTCTGGTTGCTTCTGTGGTAGGTGTATTGTTGTTGGCATTTGTTCAGTTCGGCATCATTCCAGGTGTGGTGAAGTTGGCAGCATTCTTTGATTTGATGTTTGTAAACAGTTTCCACATGGGCTTTGGTTCGGGAGTGATATTCTATGCCATTTTAGGAACAGCAGTGATTGTTTGGGGTTTATACTACACCAAAAAGAAGGACTTGCCATTGGTAAATACGGCCATACTTTGTGTGGTTTTCATCATAATTGGCTATTCTTCGTTTGCACAGATAGTAGTACGTTCAGATGCTGGCACACCATTGAATGAAGGTGACCCTGAAGATGTTTTCTCTCTTCAATCTTATCTTGGCAGAGAGCAATATGGTGATTTTCCATTGTTTCAAGGGCAATATTATAATGCAAAATACATAGATACTAAGGAAGGTAGCGACATTTACATCAAGGATGCGAAGAACAATGTCTATAAATCCATTGGCAAGAAGCAAACCCCTGTTTATGATCCTGAATATTGCACGATATTCCCCAGGATGTATGACAGTGAAGGCAATCACGTGAGAGGATACAAGGAATGGGCAGGCATCAAGGGCGACCGCAAGCCAACCTTCGGCGAAAACATGACCTATTTCTTCAAATATCAAGTGAACTTCATGTATTGGAGGTATTTCTTCTGGAACTTTGTCGGCCGTCAAAACGACATTCAAGGTTATGGAGAAATAAACCATGGAAACTGGATCAGCGGCATTCCTTTCATTGACGCCATGATGGTTGGTCCGCAGGATAAATTGCCACAAAGCCAGCTTAACAATAAGGGAAGGAACAAGTTTTATTTCCTTCCGATGATATTGGGAATCATCGGAATCGTTTATCATTATAAAAAGAACTGGCACGATGGATTGATCGTTACCATGTTCTTTTTCTTCACAGGATTGGCGATTATCCTTTACCTGAATCAGCCTCCTTACCAGCCACGTGAACGGGATTATGCCTATGCGGGATCGTTTTATGTCTATGCAATATTCATCGGGCTCGGGGTATTATGGGTCATCGACATGCTTCGGAAATACCTGGATGGCTTTAAGGCAGGAATTGCCGCCATCCTGATTTGTGCCATCGTTCCGGGCGTATTGGCTAAGGATGGTTGGGATGATCACGACCGTTCTCACAGATATACAGCTAGGGATTTCGCTTATGACTACCTCAATTCTTGCGCTCCAAACGCCATACTCTTCACTGGCGGCGATAATGATACATTCCCATTGTGGTATGAACAAGAAGTGGAAGGCGTTCGAACGGATGTAAGGGTCATCGTATCCAGTCTTTACAACACCGACTGGTACATCAACACTTCGCGCCAGAAATTCTACGACTCCGATCCATTGCCATACAGCATTCCTCCAGAAAAATACACCCAAGGAACTCGTGACTACCTTCCTTTCTATGACAAGAAGATCAAGGAAAATATTCCTATCAAGGATTTCATCGCTTTCATAGCCAGCGACAAACCTGAAGCCAAGGTGAGGATGCAGAACGGCAATGAAATGAACTACTTCCCTACCAAGAAATTAAGATTGCCTGTCGATTCGGCAACGGTGGTAAACAATGGAACGGTAGCCAAGGAAGATGCCGACAAGATTGTTCCATTCATCGATTTCGAATTCAAGGATAACTACCTGATGAAGGGCCACATGATGGCGCTCGACATGCTGGCCACCAACAACTGGAAACGCCCGGTTTACTTCGCCGTGTCCATGGAAAACTCCGATTATCTTGGCTTGGAAGACTACTTCCAACTGGAAGGTTTGGCCTACAGGCTGGTGCCCATCAAACACACCAAGAGCATCGATGGCCAGGCTGGTGGCGTCAACACCAGGATCATGTACAAAAACCTCATGTCCGTTTTCAAATGGGGTGGCATGGAAACCGGCCAACCTTACCTGGACGACAAGATCAGGAACATGACCATCAATCTGCGAAACAATTTCGAACGACTTGCCGATGCCTTGTTGTCTGAAGGCAAGAAAGAGATGGCCATAGCCGTGCTCGACAAATGCCAGGAGGTGATACCCGAAAAGGTGGTGCCATATGACGTTTACATGATACGTGCTGCCGAGATATATTACCGTGCCGGCGCCATAGCCCAAGCCAACAAGCTGGTGAAACGCCTCGACGAAATCTATCAAAACGACTTGGCCTACTACATGACCCTCAAAGGCTCCGATGCCAAAGCCTATGAACGCGAAACCAACCAGGCAGGTGCCGTGGTGAACGAACTCGCCAGGATGGCAAAGGAAGCCAAGCAGGATTCCCTGTCCACCCAAATCCAGAAGGGGCTCTAACCCATAAGGATTCAAGATAACCTAAACCGCAACGGACCAGTTTCGTTGCGGTTTTTCTTTTTCTTGGGGGCGCCCCCTTTTAGCTGCCAAGGGAGAGGAGGCAGCTAAAAGCGGTCGGGGTGTTCCGTGGGTTCGCTGCGCTCCGTTTTTGCCGCCACTTACATACGCAAGAAAAAGGCGGCAAAGAACCGCCTTCGGCGCCACTCCACTCCCTCGCCCAATGCTACGAATGATGGATACGGCTAAATGATGTTTTTACCTGATGATGACCAGCTTGCCCTTGGCGGAAACGCTGTGCTCTTGCAGCACTTGCCAAAAGTAAATGCCTTGGCTTAATGGCAAAGAAATGGTTTCTTGGCCAGACCTATTGGTAAGATTATAAGCATAAACCTCCCTGCCCAACACATCTGTAACCCTTAAAC
>CAIWCG010000157.1 GCA_903911135.1 uncultured Bacteroidota bacterium | reverse complement strand
ATCGTCAAATAGGTAGAAAAGAACCTTTTTAGTGGCAAATCAGCGGGGTATTTAAACGGTTAAATACCCCGTTTTTTTGTGCTTTTTTCTCGCTGAAAACTCAAAATTGGAGGTATAAATTAACATATATTAACATATTGTGATTTTATATCTGCTTGATATTCAATTTGTTAAACCGATAAAAATGCAGGTTTTAGACGAAATTGAATTAGTGACGGTTGTCGTCTTACAACCGACACTTGCAGAGCCACAAGTGTCAGTTGTGAGACCACAAGGTATGGTTGTAAGACCACAAGGTATCCTTGTAAGACCACAAGGGTTGCTTGCATGACGGAAAGGTATGCTTGTAAGACGGAAAGGTATGGTTGTAAGACCACAAGGTATCCTTGTAAGACCACAAGTGTTGCTTGCAGGACGAAAAGGTATGCTTGCAAGGCGACAAGGTATGCTTGCGAGGCCACAAGGGTTGCTTGCATGACGAAAAGGTATACTTGCAAGCCGAAAAGGTATGCTTGCAAGGAGTAAAGCGAAGATATTTCAAGGAAAATTTGGAGTTTTCATTTATTCTATATAATTTTACACCATCAAATCAAACTGCCAATCAATACCAAAAAATATGAAAACACAAGCAAACCAAACCTCGCTCTCTTTCTGCTATTCGGCAGGTAGAGAGCGGATAAAAACGGTTATTGTTTTTTAATCTTGAGACATAACCGGAGAAGCCGAAAACCGATTAGAGTAGGCAATAAAATACTTATCAAAATGAAAAATTTAAAACACATCATAGCAGCCCTTTGCATTGCCGGGCTTTCAATAATAGGCATAGCTTCTTATGCACAAAATACTTGCAGTTCGGCGGTTTCAATTTCGCCGAGTACCACCGCTCCAACTACTGAATATCAGTTTAATGACAGTATTATGTATTTCACTTTTGTTGCCGATTCAGTCAATACAGAAATTCTAATCCTTCCGCCTTCAGATACCTCATACACCAAGGCCCATTTCAATAGTATGACTTTGTATAGCGGTACATGCAGCAGTCTTACTTTGCTTTCCACATCATCTGTCAACCCAACTAATGATACCTTGCCTTCCATTGGATTGGATAATCTTACTATTGGAACTACCTATACCATTAAAGTAAGCAATGGCACTTGTGGTAGCTGTCCCTCAAATGGATATTTTAGAATCCAAGTTAAGGATTTAATTTTATATCCGTTATGGTCATCAGGTTCACAATGTAATATCGACAAATGTGGGATTAATCTTGTAAATCATGGTTGTTTTGAACAAGGCTCAATGGGTACTGCTACATCGGATATGACAGATTTTCTAAACACTACAACGGGTCCATGGCCTGCAAGTGATGATTTGTATGATAGCAACGGCAGTGAAGAAAATGCTTATGCAATTTCGCATAATACTAATTCATCAGTTTGGAATGTTGGTTGGCTAGAACAAAATTCGCCATGCGGTGAAAATTACATGATAATAAATAGTCCAGACGTTCCTAAATATATTTGGAAGGAATCTGTAAACGTAACACAAAATACAAAATACTTTTTTTCAGCATGGTTCATTAATTTGGTTAATGCCAATAATCATAATTGTTTAAATTCAAATGCTACTCCTTACTATGAACCGCCTGTTATTGAATTAGATATAAATGGGAACCCACTTGCTCTTCCTGTAACAATTCCTTGTAATACAAATGGAACATGGGTTCAAGTTTGTTTTGATTGGAATTCAAGTAATACTTGTACGGCTATTTTGCAAATTAAAATGCTTAGCACTGCTTTAATGGGTGACGACCTTGGTTTAACCGGAATTGAATTCCATCAGAAAGATGTAACCCCTATAACTTTTACAATTGTTCATGATATTTCTTGTCATGGTGCCCATGATGGTTCAATAACTGCTAATCCTGGCTGCGCAACCTCCTATCATTGGTCAAATGGAGCTACCACACAAACCATAAGTGGACTCTCATCAGGAACTTATACTGTTACAGTGGTAGAATCCGGTTGTACCGCAACAGCTTCCATAACATTATCTGACCCGCCTATATTAACTGTATTATTATCACATACAGATATTCTTTGTTTTGGTACTCCTCCAGGTACGATAACTCCAAATGTTGCTGGAGGCACTTCCGGTTATTCTTTTAATTGGAATGGACCTGGAGGATTTCAGGCTTCTTATCCAAATTTAAGCGGATTAAATGCAGGAATCTATTATGTTACGGTAACGGATGCACATGGGTGTACTGCTACTTCATCAGCAACAATAAGTGCAGCACCCTTTACTGAACCTGTTATCACTGGACCGAATAATAATTGTAATGATGCTGCGCATCCAAACATTTATTCCGTTCAATCAGTATATTCTTCCTATTCTTGGTCAATTTCACCTGGAACCGCTGGTACTATTTCGTGTACCACTTGTTCAAGTACAAAAATTGACTGGGCATATATTCCTCCAGCAGGTGCGATAATTACCGTTACCGTTACAGCAGGAGCCAATTGTACAACTACTGTGAAATACCAAGTCTTTCCATGTTGCACAAATACAGAAGGTGGTCCCCAGATTGTACTAAGCAATACTACTATTTTGGATGCATATAATAATATACCAGCGTTTAGTGCAGTTTCTACTTTTAGTGCAGGAGTTGGTACCACCTCGACTCCAAATAATATCTATATTAATGGGGATCTTATAATAAATGTGACATCGTGGACATTCTTAAATTGCCCAAATATTTTTCTTGGCCCTAATGCAAGGATTCTTATTAATCCGGCAGAAACCCTTAAAATATTAAGCACTCCAGGAGGTAGTACAATATTAAGCGCAGGATGTTTTTATATGTGGGATGGTATTTATATCCCTGATAAGAATACTCATTTGATTGTTAATGCGGCTACACAATATAATACCATAATAAAAGATGCTATAAATGCTGTAGTATCTGACAATGGCGGAGATTTTCAAATTACCAACAGTTGGCTTTATAGGGATTATACAGGCATAATAGTAAAAAATTATCCAACATTTGCACATACTGGTTTTATCTATTC
This sequence comes from uncultured Bacteroidota bacterium, assembly GCA_903911135.1. Lineage (GTDB taxonomy): Bacteria > Bacteroidota > Bacteroidia > AKYH767-A > JABDAW01 > JABDAW01. The sequence continues at coordinate 17,969 of CAIWCG010000157.1, read as the reverse complement.
ATCAAAAATATCATGTGATGGACTCCAAAATTTAGAAAATTATTACAGATATACGATTTTACATTCGAACATTGCAAAAACGGATACGGGTATTGCCATTCATGATGTAAAGCAAATAGCAATAGGCGATCCATCCTTTGGTCAAAATACTTTTGACAATCTGCAAATGGGGATACGGGATTCCAATTGTACTATCGTTACCATTCAAAATAACTTATTTAAAAATATCAATACCGTTTGGGTTCCTAATTGTTTCAATTGTTCGCCTCTTCCTGTCAAAGGTCGTTGCATCTGGTCAACAGGAAGCGCAGACTATGTTTTGCAAAACCAATTGATCGGGGGTGCTACATCGGCTCAAACAAATATTTTTAAAAATTGTACCTATGGCATTCTGGTGGATAAAAACATTAAAATGACTATTACTGGCAATCAATTTTCCGATATGTATTATTCAAATCCAAATTATGATTGTTATGCCATTGAAGTTTTTAATCTTAATAAGTATTATGGATTGGATATTTCCAATAATACATTTAGTAATTTCAAGACAGGTGTTTATGTTTTTAATATTACTGAAGATGGATTAATGACGCATTCTGTTAATATATATAATAATATTTTTAATTCACAAAATGGGGCTTCAACAGGAAATTATGGAATAATACTTCAAAATGCAGTCGGGATGTATATTAATAATAGTACATGGGTTATAATAAAAAACAACACTATGTGGAACATGCTGAACAGAGGTATATGGTTGACCAATATCCCTTATGCTTATATCGGAGACCCTGCAAATATTAATTCTACAAATGATATTAATTTTTCATCCACCCCTCACTATATTAATACTGCCAAAGGGATTCTGATACAACACTGCGACAATACGGTTATCAATCATAACAATATAACCTTTCCTGGAAATCCATCTTCTGCCTCTAATTCGTATGGCATTTCAGTAGAAACAAGTGGAGGATTAATTTCTGCTGTTACCAATAACAGTTGCAGCAATGCAGGAACCGGCATTAACTTTTTGAATGCCACTAATCCAAATCTGGCAACTTGCAATATTGTTTCTAATTATTATTATGGATTTAATCTGCAAGGTTCGCCTATTGGTAACCAACCTACGGGCTTAGGTACTTCGCAAGATAATCAATGGAATTATACTACAAATCAGGTTTGGGATATAAATAATATAGGCTCTGGTTATAGTAGTTGGAATTTTAAATTTCAAGCCCCACATTATCCCTGGACTCCTGCAAGTAATAGAATAAATCCAATGAATTCAATTAACGAGATTTATTTTGCCAACCATACGTCAACTTGTACAAATATACCCTGTATTGGTTGTACTATTCCATTTACAAATGTAATTAATGGTGATCCTTCTTTAAGTCAACAACAAAACTATGTGGCAAATCAATGTGTATTTTCACAATTAAAAGTTGATTCATTGCTGTTAGATACCAATGCTGTTTTTGTCAGTTATTTTGACAGTATCAGCAATGAGAACTTGGGTAAAATGATGAATGTACGGTATTTGGCAAGTGCAGATTCTAATTTGGCTATGGCAACGGTGCTGAACAATTCAGTTGTCCCATCAAACAAATACGAATCTAACAGTCAGATAGTTCAGTCAATATATTTGGATACCTGGGCAATAAATATCTATACTTTCGATTCGTTACAACAAACAGCGCTATATGATATTGCCAACCAAAATCCAATAGATGGAGGAATTGGAGTTTATGATGCCCGAGTAATGTTAGGAATTGATTTAAATGATACAGTCGCATCTACAGATAGTGGTCAAAGAAAAGCAATTCATCCTTCAATTATTTCCACTAATTCCAAATTCAAATTATACCCGAACCCGAATAATGGTAATATGCAATTGGATTATACCTTAGATCAAAATCAATCAGCACAAATGAATATTTATAATTTAATGGGTAAAATAGTAAACTACTATGAATTAAAACCAGGACACAATATAATGCAGATTAATGAACAGTCATTGGAAAATGGTGTGTATTTTTACCATATATATTCAAACAATAATGTCATATATTCAAGCAAATTGGTCATTATTAAATAAAAAAAGTAAAAATGAAATTCTACCGTTCTCCATGAAAATAGAGAGAACGGTGGGTTTCATTTTATTGTTTTTCGTTAATTTTTGCTATTCTCAAAATTTGGTTCTCAACCCGAGTTTTGAGGATAAAATTCAATGCCCATTAAATCCAAGTAAAATTTATTATGCTAAATTTTGGTTTCAACCAAATTTAGGTTTTGCTGTAAATGTTGATTCTGGTAGTAGTACTGATTATTATAATTCTTGTAGTGGTATTACCTCATTTGTTAGTATTCCACAGAACTTTGAAGGTTATCAAGATGCACGTACAGGTTATGCTTATGCAGGAATTGGTGTCTATTGGGGGCATTATGGAGGTAATTCAAGAGAATATTTAGAAGGACAATTGAGTGAAGGTTTAAAAGCAGGAAATAAATATTGTGTACAATTTTTTGTTTCACTTTCTGATGTGTCTGATTGTTCTATTGATGTTTTAGGTATTTATTTTTCTCAAGATAGCCTTTTAGTAAATAATACATATACTTATATTTTAGAGAATCCACAAGTGGTCAATCAATACGGAAATGTCATAAAGGATACAGAAAATTGGGTTTCTATATCGGGAATTTTTGTTGCACAAGGCGGAGAAAGATTTTTTACAATAGGAAATTTCAATGATGATTTTAATACTACAATTGATACCGTAAATAGTCCTGCCACTGGATCTTATTACTACATTGATGATGTTTCGGTGGTTGTAATCAATGAGGATAGCGCCCATGCAGGTAAGGACACTATAATATGTAAAGGGCAGGGTTATCAATTAGGTAGTTCTGCGGTTGCTGGTATGGCTTATTATTGGAGTCCAAGCATCAGCTTAGATGATAGCACAAAGGCACAGCCTTTGGCATCACCTACCGCCACCACTACCTATATTTTAACTGTTATAGACACCTCTTATGCCACTGCCTGTAGAGGTTCTGTTACGGCTATTGATAGCATTACAATAATAGTAAAAGATTGCACCCCACCACCACCTGTTTATACCAACAAACTGTACCCTAATCTCAATGATGGAATTTTCACTTTAGAGTATAATCTTCAATCCATAGGTGTTTTTAATCTTTATGATGTTCTTGGGCAAGTTGTATTAAGACAAGGCTTATCAGAGGAAAAAGGCTCGCAAAAAATCAATGCAACCACTTTAAGTAATGGCATCTATATGTGGGAGTTGGTTTCCGGTAATGATATTCCCGCCAAAGGTAAGATAGTGATAATGAAGTAAATTTATTTTTATGAAGTGAGAGGCGGTACTTATGGTGCCGCCTTTTTTGTTTAAAGCCCTTTCGAAGCAACCTGCCATCAATTATAGCCCCGATAGTAGCGGCAGCCCGCTGCTTTGTATCGGTAATGGGGATGCAGCGGCTACAGCGGATAGCGGGACGCAGATGGGACGAGAAGCGAGCATAGGCTCCAAATAGAAATTATAAATGTTGAATTATGAATTATAAATAAGAATAGGTGGATAGGCAATGGAATTTTGGCGGCAGGTGGGGCGAAAACAGTCTTTGGCTTAGTAATAATTGTATTTAACCAAGCATTTGGGCTGTGGCAAGGTGATTTATGATTTTATTTATAATTTTGCTACCTTAAATAACATTTATATTTACGAAAAACATGATAAAAACATTTCAAAACATAAGGGGGCTTTTAGTGTTTCCTTTGGTAGCAATCGGGCTGATGGTGATGGGCACAATGCCGGCAAAAGCTCAAGTTTACAACGGCATTATGGGTTTTGCCGAGAAAGAATCGACGGTGACATTTACCGAGATGATGCAATATGATGCAACACTGCAAAGCAAAGGGCACAAGGCTCCAAACAACCAATTCAAAAACACGGAATCGGAATTTCTTCATAGCGACATGCATATTGATGGCCGTAATCCGGTGAATCCGAACATAGACAACCATCTGTTGAGCAAAGCGAAGAGCATACAGACCGTTTCGCCAGCGCCAACTGCCAATTTCACTGCATTGACGGATGATGGAAGTGCCATTCCTCCTGACGTTTTCGGTGCTGCTGGGGCAAACCACCTGATGGTTACCTTGAACTCTCAAGTGAGAATAATGAGCAAGACCGGAACTGTGACATCTACCGTTTCGTTATCTGCCTTTTGGACTGGATTATCATTAACCGCTGGTGCCTGTTTCGACCCGAAGGTGGTTTATGACCCTTATGGAGGCGGACATTGGATTTCTACTGCATTGGCAAATGGACAAACGGCCACTTCGTATTTGCTGATAGGCGTTTCAGCCACCAACGACCCAACAGGTACTTGGCATCTATGGAAAGTAAGAATTGATGCAACCGGCACCAACTGGTTGGATTTCCCAAATATCGGGTTCAACAAGAATTGGATTGCCGTTTCGGGAAATCTTTTCGCTGTTTCAGGTGGAAATGCTAATGGATCGCAGATGTATGTGTTCAATAAGGCCGTTCTATATGCCGGGTCAAGTTCGCAGCATACTACCTTTGGCCCAATTACAAATGATTTCGCCATTTGTCCTGCCATCACTTATGATTCTATTACGAACAACCTATATTGTTTGGCAACCTTGGACGGAGCAAATGCCATGTTGAGCATTTATCAAATAAGCGGTACCCCCACTACACCGGTCTTGACATCGATGCCATCTATTTTTGGCACCACAGTGTGGGCAAGGGCAGCAAACAGCACTGGTGCAGATTCTGGTCCTCAATCAGGAACTACCAATAAGGTTTGTATGGATGATGACCGTTTTACCAGCATCGTTTATAGAAATCATTCCTTATGGTGCGCTCACAATGCATTTTTGCCATCTACTGCTCCTACTCGTTGCTCCATCATGTGGTGGCAAATCGATACCACAGGAACGGTTCAGCAAAATGGTTTGATAGATGATGCTACCAATGTAAATTCTTATGTATATCCTTCTGTTGGCGTAAATAATGCCAATGATGTTTTGATAGGATATTCCAATCTCTCCTCTGCCATTCATCCTACTGCAGCCTATTCTTATAGAGCAGCCATAGATGCCCCAAATACCTTGCGTACCACTTATCAATACAAGACCGGCTTGGCAACTTATTATAAGACTTTCGGAGGCCAAAACAACCGTTGGGGCGATTATTCCGCTACCACTGTAGATCCTGCTGACGACCATACTTTCTGGACACTGCAGGAATATGCCAGCACTCCAGCCAGCACTTGGGGTACTTGGTGGGCAAAGGTCTATCAGTGCAATGTACCTCAAGCTCCCGTCATCGTTGGGCCATCGTCTCCATGTGCTACCGGCACCACCATCTATTCGGCAGGTTCGGTTCCTGGAGCGACTTCTTATACTTGGACACTAACAGGCACAGGTTGGAGCGGAAGCAGCACTACAGATTCCATCTCGATAACTCCAGGCACAGGTTCTGCAGTATTGAAGGTAGTTGCCAATGGTCCTTGTGGTTCCAGCGTTGCCGATTCAATCGTTTTTACTGGTACCACCACTCCTATCGCTACCGCTCCTTCGCCTATCATCGTTCCTTCCCCTATCTGCGTTGGCTCTACCGTTGAATTCAAGACTTTGGGTATCACTGGCATTTCTGAATACCGATGGACCGTTACCGGAACAGGTTGGGCAGGCACCAGCATCATCGACTCGATCGCCTTGCATGTAGGCACAGGGAATCTTACCTTGTCTGTTGGCGGATATAACGGCTGCGGTATAGGTCCGCTACGTACTGTTACCGTTCATCCTACGCCAGTTTACACCTCCACTTTCACCGTTTCCACCGCTACTCCCGTTCAAAGCCAGCATGTAACCGTTACCTATACCGGCAATGCTCCTACCACTGCCACTTATACTTGGTTCTGGGCTTCTGGCACGGTAAATCCTGGAACAGGTCAAGGCCCACATGTCATCTATTGGAATACTATCGGCACGAAACATATCAACCTCACGGTGAGCGATAGCGGATGCACTTCCACACAAGGCACTCAAGCCCTCACTGTAGGTGCTTCGGGCATAGACGAATTAAGCATCAACAACATCGATGTTAAGGTATTCCCGAATCCTAATACCGGCAATTTCAATCTCTTCTTCGATAATATCAAACACGGAAACCTGACCATCAGCCTATTTGATTTGGTGGGCCAAAAGGTATTTAACGAAGAGATAACTGCCGAACAGTCCAGTTTCTCCAAAAACATCAATGTCACCACCTTGGCGAAAGGAATCTATTGGCTCGACATCAGCGGAACGGATGCCCATTACGGCGAAAGGCTGATCATTAAATAATCGAATCCGAAGATCCAAAAGGAAGGGTATTTGAGCAATCAGATACCCTTCTTTTTTTTTATTGATGCTGATGATTATTTATTGATGATAGCCCGAAGGTGGGCAATTATCAATGAAAGCTATTATAAGAAATCCATGATTATTCAAAGAAATGACTGGAAGTTCTCCTAAGAAGAGTTTACATTTGCATCATGATCATTAATAACCAAGTCTTACGGCACCTTGAAAATTCTCTTGAAAAGAGGGTATTTGACCTGTTATCGGCCAAAACTTTCTTAAAATGGAATTCAAACGGACCATCCTAATCTTGTTATCTCCCATTGTCTTTATGGCTTTTGCTAATGGCTTTTGGAGATTTATATCTGGTAAAAACAGTTTTCCCAAATCATTTGGGATAGCTCCCCACATTATAAGTCATCTCCCAATGCAAATGGGACATCTCCCAAATGATTTGGGAGATGTCCCATTACCTGTGGGAGGTATATTGGCATTTTGGGAGTTCTCCCAAATGATTTGGGAGAACTCCCAAAGGGCTGGGGAGGTATCCAACTGCAGGTGGGAGATGCCCCGGCAACTATGGGAAAGCTCCCATCCATTCCTTATCATTGCGAAATAGTAAATAATAATCAATAAATTATAAATACCATGCCTACAAACCATTTATCAGATGAGGAATTTGACACCAAATTCACTAAAGTTTTTGATGGAACTGAACCAATTGCACATCCCGGTCAGGGAATTATCGAAGAAGAAAGGGATAAGTTGATTGTTCCGAAACAACATTGGGACGATGATTATGCAGTAGGTGGCGAGCACGTAAAAGCTACACGTTCGATCACTCAAACAACTAATAAAACGAGGTCGAGAATCATTGCAGAGCCCATCTTGAATCATTTTGTCAAGATCAATGTAAAGAACAATGTGCTGATTACCGATGAGAAAAAAATTGATTGGAATATCCATATTGACAGCACTGTTCGCCACATCATTGGCGAAGGTCCGCATTCCTTTCCATCTTCCATCACAAGGGATATGAACACCCCATTACATGCAATTTTACATTCCAATCCAAATACTACTCCCACTAAAAAGGCTTTCCCTGATGATGTAGATCGTTGTGATGCCTTTGTTTATATTTTCATGAATCCTGCCGGAGATCCGCCAATCCCTACTCCAGAACCATCTTCTGAAGGGCAATTCATCAAACGAGCAGAGACCACTGATGATAAAATGGTTATTCCATTTACATTGGCAGAAAAAGGAAAACGCTGTAAGATCCTGATGCAGTATTTTAATAAAAAAGGTCATGGCCCCAGCAGTGAAATCATTGAGATAATCATTCCATAAAAAGTTCTTTCGAAGCAACCTGCCATCAATCATAGCCCCGATAGTAGCGGCAGCCCGCTGCTTGGTGTCGGTAATGGGGATGCAGCGGCTACAGCGGATAGCGGGACGCAGATGGGACGAGTGGAGGACATAGGCTCATTAAAAGAATTATAAATTAGGAATTAGGAGGAGGAGGGAATGGGGCTTATAAATTTTGGGCGATGACATAGCCGCTGGCCCATGCCCACTGGAAATTGTAGCCACCGAGCCAACCGGTTACATCGATGCATTCGCCACCGAAATAGAGGCCGGGAATGTTTTTGGCTTCCAAGGATTTGGAGGAGAGTTCGTCGGTATCTATGCCGCCACGCATCACCTCGGCCTTGTCGTAGCCTTTGTCGCCAGAGGGCAGGACTAGGAAGCGATGGATGAAGTTTTCGATGGTCTCGAAATCGGTTTTTGTGAGCGAGGCGAGATTGCTTTCTACAGGGAGAAAATCGGATAGGGCATCGGCAAACTTTTTGGTGAAGAGATTGGATAGGAATGTCTGCAGGAGTTGCTTGCCGTTTTCTTGGCGTTTTTGCTGAATCATCTCCAGGATAGATTGGCTGGGATGGAAATCGATGGTAATCCATTCGCCGATTTTCCAATAGGAAGAAATCTGCAAAATGGCCGGACCGCTAAGGCCCCAATGGGTGAAGAGGATATTTTCTTCAAAGGCAATCCTATCGTTGGAGACCTTGCAAAAGATGCTGGTGCCGGACAGTCGGGAATACCATCTGGCTTCCTTTTCATTAACTACCAAGTGTACCAACGCGGGAGCAGTTTCAGTTATTTTCAGACCGAATTGCTTTGCTATCTTCAAGGCAAAATCGGTGGCGCCCATCTTCTTTATCGGCAATCCTCCAGTAGTGATGACCACCTTGGGGACCGTTATAGTTTGTCTTTCACCCTTATGTTCAAAGATGACTTGAAAGGTTCCATTTTCTAATTTGCTCAAGGAAATCACAGAGGCTTCACATATGATTTCCTGATTCAAATCCCGGCATAAATCTTTAAAGACCTTGACAATATCCTTGGCATTATTGGTAGTCGGGAAGAGTTGCCCAAGGGTTTTCTCCTGTCCGAATATTCCATAGGTTTCGAAGAAGTTAATCGTGTCATCTACCGTCCACTGTGATAATGCAGACTTGATGAAATGAGGATTTTCAGAGATGAAATTAGCAGCAGATGCATGAAGGTTTGTATAGTTGCATCTGCCTCCTCCAGAAATCAATATCTTGGCGCCTACCATCTCATTACGCTCCAATAACAAGACGCGCTTGCCAAGGAAACCGGCTTGTATGGCACACATCAAGCCGCATGCACCTGCACCTATAATCAGTGCCTCATAACCTTCCATTATTGTATTGATGTTGAGTAATTGGATTCCGAAAGTTTGCTTGATGAAACGAATTTGAAATAATTAAATGGCTGCAACCACAGAAATTTCGACATTTACATCCTTAGGCAATCGGGATACTTCCACCGTTTCTCTGGCAGGGAAATCATGAGTGAAATAACTGCCATAGGTTTCATTTACCGACTTGAAATTATTCATGTCCTTAAGAAAAATCGTTGTTTTGATGACATGGCTGAAATCCATTCCAGCTTCAATTAAAATGGCCTTCAAATTGTCCATTACCTGTTTGGTTTCTGACTCTATGTTGTTCATCGTCATGTTGCCATTTGCAGGGCTTATTGCTATTTGTCCAGACACATATAGCAAACCATTTACCATCACTGCCTGCGAATAAGGACCAATTGGAGCAGGAGCGTTTTTCGTATTTATTACAGATTTCATAATTTTACTTTTTGAATTTAGACCGCAAATTAACGATAAACTAATCAATAAAAGAATTACGTTTTCATATTTCAATGTATGAATGATTTTTGAATGCAAAATAAAATAAGTTTTAGATGAGAAAAGTTTTGATTATCGACAATTATGATTCATTTACTTTTAATCTGGTTCATTTGGTTGAACAGTTTGATGGAATTGCTGTAACAGTTGCCAGAAATGATGAGATTGCACTTGAAAAAATCGAAAATTATGACAAGATCATTCTCTCTCCAGGGCCAGGCCTGCCAAAGGATGCCGGTATCTTGATGGAATTAATTAAGACGTATTCTTCAACTAAAAGTATTCTTGGTGTATGCCTGGGCCATCAGGCTATTGCAGAATTTTTCGGAGGCAAATTGATCAACCTGGCTCGACCATCACATGGCGTTGGGGTGAATACCATTGTTGTTGATTGCGATGAACCGCTATTCAAAGATATTCCAACTAGTTTTGCTTCCGGACGTTATCATTCATGGGCTGTAGATAAGATGTCTTTGCCTCCAGTAATTTCAATAACAGCTATCGATGAAGCGGGAGTTATAATGGCAATAGGCCATGGTTCATTTGACGTAAAAGGCATTCAATTTCATCCTGAATCAATTCTATCGGAATATGGAAAGGAACTTATTGGCAATTGGCTAAATTCGTAATCGATTGTTTGATATTAATCCAAAATACACAGACAGGTTCAGTGGTTTACAAGAACTTTTCAAAGGGAATTTAATAGACTTTTACGTGCAAATTTTCCTTCAAGTATTGCTTTTGAAATTAATTTATTACATTTGCCATTGAAAATTTAATCAAATTATTAACAAAAAAAGCAATTATGGATTATCAAGACAACAACAATCATGGGAACCGGTACGCGGAAAATGAAGTGTTTAGTTTAAATGTGAAAGCAGGAAAAAGAACGTATTTTTTTGATGTTAAAAGAAGCCGTTCGCAAGAGCTTTTTGTCGTTATCACCGAAAGCAGAAGATCGTTTGGTGAAGATGGCGGACCACCAACTTATCAAAAGAATAAATTGCATCTCCATCCAGAAGATTTCCATAAGTTCATGGAAGGATTGCATGAAGCTTTAAAATATGTGGATACAAATATGGGACCTGTGCCGGAAAGGCCGGAAAGACCTGCTAAAACAGAAGAAAACAACAACTTTTCATCTGACAGCAAACCAAATAACTTTACAGACATCAGTTTTGATGATTTAGGTTCTTAACAGTTCCTTTAAAGTTTATTTTTATGCGCAGTTTTACTGCAAAAGAATTTTATTCTTTATCACCTCTGTAACTTTTGCAGCCCATTCCAAATACATTGCTGCGGATGGATGAAGTTTGTCTTCGGCCACCAACGAGGAGTCATTAGATGCGTTTCTGCTTTCAGGAGTAATGTCGATATAATGTACCATTAGTGACGTAGCTTCATCCATATTTATTGAATTATACAAATCTATTTCCTCTGCTATCTTCCTTCTGTCCCTGCCTTCAGCAAAAGGGGTAACACCCCAATCAGGGATTGAGATTACTAAAACATGAAAAGGCCTTCCATTCGCAAACGCGATGGCCATTTCCAGCAACGGGATGAATTCATCCCGGTAATTTTCGCTGCTTCGTCCACGGTATTGGTTATTCACCCCAATCAACAATGTCACTACATCATAATCCGAATCCACTATTTCGGCATTAATGGCAGCCATCAGTTCATCCGTAGTCCAACCTGTTTTGGCGATGATTCTCGGTTCCTGAAAATCAATTCCATCGGTCTTCAACATCGCCACTGCTTGGTTTGGGAACCTATCCGAATCTGGCATCAATTCGCCGATGGTATAAGAATCGCCCAGCGAAAGCATTTTATATTTTTTTGTTTCCATCATCCTATCTATTTGTTCATTACCTATTATCTCCTATATTTTTAGTATTTTTGCAGCGACAAAATAAATAAAAACAAATTAATAAATAATAATATGCCTTATCCAGAAAGTATCTGCGCTCCAATGCGCGAGGAGCTCACGGCTGTGGGTTTCGAAGAATTAAAAAACGCTCCCGAGGTGGATGCCGTATTAGAAAAAAAAGAAGGAACCGTGTTGGTGATGGTCAATTCGGTATGTGGATGTGCTGCTGGCTCGGCCAGGCCAGGCGTTCGCATGTCGTTGGCTGGCGACAAGAAGCCATCTAAGCTGGTCACGGTTTTTGCCGGACAAGACCTTGAGGCCACTGCCGAAGCCAGAAAGTTTATGGTACCATATCCACCATCCTCGCCCTCCATTGCCTTGTTCAAGGACGGCAAATTGGTGCATTTCATTGAGCGACACATGATTGAAGGCCGCTCGGCCACGGTCATTGCCGAACATCTGAAAAGCACTTACGAAGAGTTCTGCTAAGGGCAGTCTGATTGACATTCGTTCAATCAACGAAAGGCTAAAGGCCGCAGCGAAATCATTTTGCTGCGGCCTTTTTTCATGCAATATATCGTAGTGTTGGTTTAATTTCATGATTATCTTTTGGGGGCGTCCCCACCAGCAGCCTAAGGAAAAAGGGCTGCTTCTGCGGTCGGATTGTTACATGGGTTCGCTGCGCTCCGTTTTTGCCGCCATCACCATAGACCGATATGCGGCAAAGAACCGCCTTCGGCGCCATTCCACTCCTTCGCCCAAGCGGCATAGCAATATTCCATGTTTACCACCATTACCAATAATCAAGAATGACACCCAAGGAAACGGATAACCCTTAATAGTGATGTCTCCAATAAAGGCCCCAAACCATGCTTTTCATCCGTCTTTCAATAGATAATAAGCTAAAATACTCATCTGCCGAACGTCGGATTGCATCCTGAACGTTATTTATCCCTTCCGTCGAACGAAGGAAGGGGTTCCAAAGATTATTTACCCCATCCGTCGAATGGCGGAAGGGGTTCCGAAGATTGTTTGCTCCACCCGTCGAATTGCGGATGGGGTTCTGAAGATTATTTACCTCATCCGTCGAATGGTGGAAGGGGTTCCGAAGATTATTTACCGCATCCGTCGAACGAAAGTGAGCATTTATAATTTTTTGAAGGCTTTGAGTTCAAAAACACTTAAAAGACAGATGTTTTATCTTAACGGAAATAAAAGGCAACCTCATGAAATGGCAAAATTAATTTTGATTCTCTCGAAATATATATTTATAGGAATCTTTTACGAGAGATCACCAACCAGATATGTTTATTTAGACATATTATTAAAGCCATTTCTCCAATCACAGAATTTATATAAAGGTAATATTCCGAAAATGTTTTTTGTTGAACAAGAATATTCATAATGCCATGATTATAGCACCGCCTCGGTCCATAATCATCACATCAAAAACATCCTATTTGCCTTCTTTGGGGATGAAGAAAAAGTTCAAGGACCTATGCTTGACCGAATCGTAGGTCTCCAACTTCTGGTTTATCAGTACCTTGATTTCATAGTTCAAACTACAAATTAAATTCAAACATTTCAGCCGGTGGTCGTTCTCCCAAAGCTCGCAATAAATGATTGGCCGATGCTTGTTGATCGTCTCCTTGGCACCGGCAAATACCCAGTATTCATAATTCTCGGCATCTATCTTTATGGCCGTTATCCGTTGGTACAGCTTCTTTATTTCAGCCAAATCATCGATCCTGAATATCGGCACCATATACCGCTCGCCTTCATTGAAACTCTCTATGGTAGGGTCTATCACGTGGCTCAATCCCTGCATCTTCACGCTCTGCACCACCGGCATCACCATCTCTATTTCGCCATTGGTATCACCCAATGCATATTCGGAAATCGTTACATTTTTAAGCCCGAAAAACTGGATAATCCTTTTCAACCCCTTGATATTTTCTGGCACAGGCTCTATGGCCCACACCTTCGATTCGGGAAAACGTTTTGAGAAATGCACCGTCATGATACCTATGTTGGCTCCGATGTCCAAAATCACGCCACCCTTTGGAATCATGTTCAAGAAATGAATGAAGTCGCCTTCCTTCCAATCCCACCTGATGGTATGCACCTTGAACCATGAAAATATTACCAGATAATTATCAAAACCCAAAATAGCCTGAAGAATTCTTTTTGCTAATGTTTTCATCGATTATTTCCTAAAAGTCTTTTGCGATACGATTGTTTCAAATATGGTAAAGAGAAAATATAAAGCCAGAAAGGAAACTATCAAGGGTACGGCTTCATTTCGAAATATCAACCCATAAACGAATATGAAAGTCATGAAAGCAAATAATTTTATGCCTGTAGCTGCCATATAAAATCGGAAAAACAATTTTGGATCGCCATGACTGGATTTTAATAATCCGTAATGAAACAAATAGGTTATCAAAACAAAAAACAACAGCAAGAACCAAAATGAAATCGGGAAATTATCCTTGAAGACAGAAATGTTTAATGTATAGGAAACACATGCTATGATGCCAGAAAATGCAAGAAGCGTCTTGACATAAGAACTTAAATCTTTTTTCATCACGACGCTTTTTATTTGAGGAAATCCTTTATTGAAACATATATCGCCATTGCCACTGCAGCAAGGCTAAGGACAATTGTAAATATCGGGAATTTTATTCCAACCAGCTCATCCAACTTCATACCACCAAACATTCCAAGGCTTATGATGACGGCCATTTGGATTCCCATACCCGAATAGCGGGCATAGTTGTTAAGCGGTTTTTTCTTTGACAGTGTTGTTGACCGTTTTGTTATCGACCGATTTAATATCCTTTATTACAGGACCCATATTGCAGGAACCCGTAAAACTGGCGCCACTTTCGACAACTAATTTACTTGAAATGATATCTCCAGTAATGCGCGCAGTAGATTTTAAAAACAACATTTCGGAAACATTGGTTTTACCCTTTACCGTTCCAGAAATATCAGCATTCTGGCAATTGATATCCCCTTCAATGATACCAGTAGTACCAATAACTACCTTTGCTTTTGAGGTTACTGAACCATTAACGGTGCCATCTATTCGAATATCACCGTTTGATTTCACTTCACCTTCGATGCTTGTTCCAGCGCCGATAAGATTGATTGATGACGATACAGCCTCGCTGGTTTTTGTCATTTCTGGTGTGTTTTTATTAAACATACTCATTATTTTTTAGCGTTTATAGTATTTATTTGCGCTGCAAAGATATTATTTTCTATTTAAAACCGCCAAATTTTATTTGGCTTTTAGATAATTATTATTGAAAAAGGTCATGTATTTTAATAGGTCCTTATTGCCATAAAGCAAGCTATAATTGTTTGCATCAACCAAAAATTGGGTGAATTGCACTGATTTATATTCACTGAAAATCTCTTCATTGTTCCTTATTCCATTGAAGAAATCCATGCCTTTCATGCTGTCTCCAAACTCTTTTACAACTATTATTTGTGTATTTTGGTCCAAGAATGTCGTATTTACATTAAAGGTAACTGTTCCATAATACTTTGATAGATAATCCTGAACTTTTGATTGCAAGGCAATGGCACTAACTGATTTATTTGGGAAAGACAAAACATAATACTGAACCGAATCAGGGTTAAAGATGTAAGTAACATTCTTTGCAGAATCTACCGAAGTACTAGTCGTTTTCCCTTTCATTCTGGCAATATAATCCAATATTTCCTGTGCAGCATTACTGACAGAATCCTTTGGATAATCCCTAACAATATTCTTCAATGAGTTTTCAAACACATCAACATCCTTTAAATGCCCAACAGACAAGGATTTTAAATAATCGAACTTTGGCTTGTAAACATTTCCAGGAAACAAGGTATCCGAAGCAAATTTTCTATTGATAACCTCTTGATATTGCTTTCCAACATACGCAGTATAAGTACTCTCATAGTAGGTATTTAGAGATTTGTCTGTATTCTCCTTATCAGCAACATAATTAGGATTGTTGATTAATCTCGCAAACTCACTGTCTGGATACTTGCTCAAAATCAAATTCTTATAATAATCAGCACGTTCCTGATTCTTTATTGCTAAATTAATACGATATAGGTTATAATAGGCTGGAATCAGATACTTATTTTCAGGGAAGCGTTTGTTCATGGTTTCAAATGCCTTTATCGCCTCCAGATAATCATTGAATTGCTCCTTGTATATCAATCCGATGGTATAATATGCATCAACAATCTTCTGATTTGAGGCTTCTATAAGTTTGCTGTTTATAGGTACATTCTTCAAATATTTCTCCCTCATGGCGGTAGCAGTTTTAGCGCTATCCTTACCATTTGCTGTATCTTTCTCAACAGCATCCACCGTCTCCAATTCTTCCTTTCCACCATCCAAAGCACTCATTTTGCTGCTTCTTCGCCAGTCATCCTCCAGTTTTCTGTTTCCCCACTTCTTCAAGAACTCCGTCAAGCCAAAACTGACAGTGGCATTATTATAAAAATACCATCCTCCAGTGTTATCCTTGTTATAATCCTTGTTCCCACCATTACTGTTTTGTAAAACCGTATTCGAGAACTTGTTCTTCTCTTCAATTTCCTTCTTTTTGGCTGCTTCCTTCTCTTCCTTTTCCTTTTTGATGATGTCGTCAACAAGTTTATTGCGCTCGCCTTCAGTCATGCCAGCTATCTTTTGCAAACTATCCTCATTGGCAATGATGTTCAAGTTCTTGATCAGTTTCGTCAAGGTATTCCTCTTGTTCATTATTAATGGATAATCAGGATGATCCTTGGTCAAGAAAGTAACCGCACTGTCGTAATACATCTGTGCTGGCTTATATTCCGGTCTGTCAAAGTAAATCTTTCCAAGTTCCAAGTAAGACAATGCCTTCTGGTTAACATTAGCCTTGCTGGCAGCTGTTGATTTATGAAAATAATCTATCGCTCCTGGAGTATCACCTTCCCTCAAGGCTATCGTTCCAAGGGCATAAAATATCTGGTCATAATAATCCGAATTCTTTGGGTCTCTGCCCATTTTCTTCAACTTCTTCTTCACATCGGCACCATTTCTGTCGTTTGCCTGAAGAACCATGGCGCTTGCTATTTCAGCATTAAAAGTCATTTCAAACGGGGCATTGCTGCGAGCCACCTTGTTATAAAGTTCTCCTGCCCGTTGAAAGTCGCCTTGTTTCTGATACAACTGTGCCAAAATGAAATTATAGCGAGCCTTGGTTTTTCTGTTTTTTGTAAAGATGATTGCCTTTGTCAAATCCTCTATTGCCCGGTCATAATTTTTCGTCATCAAGTCATAATTGGCACACGAAGCTTCGAAATCCCCTTTCAGCCGTTTTGGAAAAGCAGGGTCATTCTTCAAGAAATCAATCATGTTCTCACTCTCGCTTACATATGCCATTTCGTTATACACCTTCAACATCCAAAGGAAAGCGTCGAAGCGGATTTCATCCTTGCCATATCGACCACCCATGAACTGAAAAGTCTCCAAGGCATTGAAATATTCTCGCTTGAAAAACCTGCATTTACCCACCAGCAACCAATTCTTCGGTATCCATCGGTTATGCTCATGATAAGCCTTGCCTGTCTTGTCCTTCATATACATCGTCTGCCGCTGAATGACCAACGAAACACGCTTTATTGCATCATCCATCTGTGGATAAATAGCCTTTGCCTTGTTCGCATCTCCATATTGATAGACCGATAAAATCCTGTCATATTTATCATCGTGCGACTTAGCCAAGGCAGCCACACCATCATTAAACTTGTTTTCAGCGTTCCAATAGCCATTATAATGAGCCAAAACAGAATGGTAATTCCGGCTCACCATGTTGTTCTTTTTCACCGAACAGCCCATTATAAACAAGACCACCATCAAGATGGCAGCCGAATTCTTTCCGTATTTGAATAACTTGGTCAAAGGGTAAAATTTAAGAATAATATTAACTCGAGAGCGGCAAAAATATTATATTTTTGGGACTTTTGCCCTCCAAAGCCAAATTTATAATAAGAATACCCTCCTCCACACTTATATTTAAGCTTCCAATGCTTCAATTTATAATTCATAATCCATCATTTATAATTTCCATAAGGAGCCCATATCCTCCTCTCGTCCCATGTACTACCCGCTATCCGCTGTAGCCGCGGCATCCCCATTGCCGACAAAAAGCAGCGGGCTGACGCTACTATCGGGGCTATGTTTTGACGGCAGGTTGCTTCGAAACAGCTTTCATCATCATTAATAAAATCCATCATTAAAAACTCAAGCCACAAAAACATACCTATATATATAGTATGCTTTTTTAGGATGGTGGAGATAGTGGGAGATGATTATGAAAATATAAAACACCCCATTGTGGACAATATGCTGCGATTCATTCAAATCGGGGCAAAAACCATTTATGAAAAATGGTAGCTTGCCTATATGAACTGCAATTATATTGATTTAT
>CAIWCG010000156.1 GCA_903911135.1 uncultured Bacteroidota bacterium | reverse complement strand
GGTGAAGGAATACGGTTGATGTTTCGAAGCAACCTGCCGTCAGAACCTAGCCCCGATAGTAGCGGCAGCCCGCTGCTTTGTATCGGTATTGGGGATGCAGCGGCTACAGCGGATAGCGGGACGCAGATGGGACGAGAAGAGGGCATAGGCTCCAAATTGGAATTATAAATGATGAATTATAAATTATTAATGGGGGGGGTAAGGTCTCTTGCCTTGTAGCTTTTCGTAATACTTGCAAAGTTGCTTAATGCCACATTCGTGGCACTTTGGGTTTCGGGCAATGCATACGTATCGTCCGTGCAAAATCAGCCAATGATGGGCGATGGAAATCTTTTCTTCGGGGATGTTTTTCACCAATTGTTGCTCTGCCTGCAATGGATTTTTGGCATTTACGGTGAGCCCGATGCGGGCAGAAACCCGAAAAACATGGGTGTCGACAGGCATGCAGGCCTTGTTGAAAACCACCGAAGCCACCACATTGGCGGTCTTTCGGCCTACACCCGGCAACTTCTGCAGTTGGTCCACATCGGCAGGCACTTCTCCGCCAAAATCATTCATGAGCATCTTGGCCATGCCCACGAGATGTTTCGCCTTGTTGTTCGGGTAACTGATGCTTTTGATGTATTGAAAAACCTCGACTTGCGAACTGGCGGCAAGCACCTCCGGAGTGGGAAAATTCTTGAAAAAAGCGGGGGTGGTCATGTTCACCCGTTTGTCGGTGCACTGGGCAGAAAGTATCACCGAAACCAAGAGCTGATAGGGGTTTTCGTATTCCAATTCGGTAACGGCATCGGGTTGGTGCTTGCTGAAATATTCAACGAACTGTTGGTATCGGTCTGCTTTTTTCATGCTCCATGTATTTATCGGCGCAAAATTAGTCAGAAATTAGAAACAGCTTGAAATACTTTTATATAAAAGAAAACCGCCCCGTTTTATCGAGGCGGCTTATCAGTTATCAGTTTAATTCTTGAAGAAGGAAAAGGCAGTTAATCCTTGCTTTCTTCCTTTTTCTTTCTTGCCTTTGGTGGCTTTACGATGACTATTTTCAAAGTGTTGGTTTCACCATCCAATGTCACTTGCAAGGTATCGCCTTCCACCATCTCGCCTTTGATGATCTCTTCAGCCAATGGGTCTTCCAGATATTTCTGAATGGCCCTTTTCAATGGTCTGGCACCGAAATTAACATCCAAGCCCTTATCGGCAATGAAGTCTTTCGCTTCATCGGTAAGTTTCAATTTATATCCCAGGTCGATGATGCGTTTGAACAAATGCTCCAACTCAATGTCGATGATCTTGTGAATATCTTCTTTGGTAAGGGAATTGAAGATAACCACGTCGTCGATTCTATTCAAAAACTCTGGTGAAAATGATTTCTTCAATGCCGCCTCTATCACACTTCTTGCATTATCATCGCTTCTGGCCTGCTTGGCACCGGTATTGAATCCTACGCCTGCACCAAAATCCTTCAGCTGTCTTGAACCGATGTTCGAAGTCATGATGACAATGGTATTTTTAAAATCGACTTTACGGCCTAGGCTATCTGTCAACTGCCCGTCATCCAAGACTTGTAGGAGGATATTAAACACATCAGGATGTGCCTTTTCAATTTCGTCCAACAACACCACCGAGTACGGTTTACGTCTGACTTTTTCTGTCAACTGTCCACCTTCTTCATAGCCCACATATCCTGGAGGTGCACCCACCAAACGAGATATAGCAAACTTCTCCATGTATTCGCTCATGTCGATTCTTATCAAAGCATCATCGCTGTCGAAAAGGTATTTTGCAATTACTTTTGCCAACTCGGTTTTACCTACACCAGTTGGACCAAGGAAGATAAATGTTCCGATAGGTTTATTTGGATCTTTCAATCCGGCACGGTTTCTTTGAATGGCTTTTACCACTTTCTTGATGGCATCATCCTGTCCGACAACTTTTCCTTGCAGCAATTCAGGCATCTGAACTAATCGTTTGATTTCAGTTTGTGCCACCCTATTTACAGGAATGCCGGTCATCATCGAAACCACTTCAGCCACATTGGGCTCACCCACTTCAAAACGCTGACTTTTAGTATCCTCCTCCCAAGCTTTCTTGGCAACTTCCAATTGCTCCAGCAATTGTTTTTCAGTATCGCGCAACCGTGCAGCTTCCTCATATTTCTGGCTTCTCACAACCTTGTTCTTCTCCACTTTTATATCCGCAATCTTGCCTTCAATCTCGATGATATTATTTGGCACATGAATATTGGATATATGTACCCTAGACCCCGATTCATCCAATGCATCAATAGCCTTATCTGGCAAATGTCTGTCGGTGATGTATCTTGCAGTAAGAGTCACACAAGCCTTGATGGCTTCCGGAGTATAAATCACATTATGATGTTCCTCGTATTTCTCCTTGATGTTATTCAAGATTTCGATGGTCTCATCTATCGAAGTAGGTTCCACCAATACCTTCTGAAATCGTCTGTCCAAAGCACCGTCTTTCTCAATGTACTGACGATATTCATCCAATGTTGTTGCTCCAATGCATTGAATGTCGCCACGCGCCAAGGCAGGCTTGAACATGTTCGAAGCATCCAATGAACCCGAAGCACCGCCAGCGCCAATGATAGTATGAATCTCATCAATGAACAAAATCACGTCAGGAGATTTCTCCAATTCACTCATCACGGCTTTCATGCGCTCTTCAAACTGACCACGATATTTCGTTCCAGCCACCAATGAGGCCAAGTCAAGAGTCACAATTCGTTTATTGAACAATACTCGTGACACCTTCCTCTGAACGATTCTTAACGCCAACCCTTCCGCAATCGCAGATTTTCCAACACCAGGCTCACCTATCAATATCGGATTATTCTTCTTTCTTCTGCTCAATATCTGTGAAACCCTTTCTATCTCCTTTTCACGTCCAACGATTGGGTCCAACTTGCCATCCTCCGCAGCTTTCGTCAAGTCTCTGCCAAAATTGTCAAGTACAGGAGTCTTCGATTTTGGGTCCGTAGGTTTCTTCGATGCCCCAAAACTGCCACCACCACCACCCTCATCACCCTTTTCATAAGGATCATCATCCGAATTCTGGGTTGCCTCCGACCTTACATCAGGCGCCGTATTTTCTATCTCCTCCTTTACCGAATCATACGACACCCCATATTTATTCAATACCTGAGCAGCAATGTTATCTTCATCTTTCAATATCGACAACAACAAATGCTCCGTACCTATCACTTCGCTCTTAAAAAGTTTGGCCTCCAAAAAAGTTATCTTCAATGCCTTTTCAGCCTGCTTCGTCAATGGGATATTATTCAGGTTACTCACATTCCCGCTTGCCGCCTTAACCGAATTCTCCACTGCCTTCCTCAAGTCTACCAAACTTATCTCACGATCCTTGATGATTTTTATTGCCAGCCCCTCCCCTTCTCGTATCAGTCCCAGCAATAAATGCTCTGTCCCTATGTAGTCATGTCCTAATCGCAAGGCCTCCTCACGACTAAAAGTGATCACATCCTTTACCCTTGGTGAAAATTTTGCTTCCATTTTTTTTATTTTTTTATTCGTTCTACAACATACATGCCGTTTTCAAAACTCTGTCAATTTTTCCGTTCTGCAAACATACGCAAAAATTTAATTACCTTTTATCACATGTTCATATGTTTTTATCAACCGAATTCTGTTCGCAATGACCTACCCCTCCTAATTCCAAATTTTTAATTCCTAATTCTTTTATGGAGCCTATGTTCCCCTCTCGTCCCATCTGCGTCCCGCTATCCGCTGTAGCCGCTGCATCCCCTTTCACTATACAAAGCAGCGGGCTGCCGCTACTATCGGGGCTATGCTCCATGGCAG
>CAIWCG010000155.1 GCA_903911135.1 uncultured Bacteroidota bacterium | reverse complement strand
GGCAGGGTTCGGATAGATGTTGAATGTGGAGGAAATTTCCTCGTCAACACCGCCATCCAAACGGGCAAGGCAACCAACTCTTACATTTGCTTTGGCACTGGTGCAATTACGGGAATCCTTTACCTGCATGGTGTAGGTGCCAGAGGCCAAACTAAGGAAAGCAGTGGACGACTGCCAGGTGCTGCCACCAGTCTTGGAATAACTATAGAACCCAGAACCGCCAGCAGCCAGAACAGTAATCCTCCCATTCGCCGAGGTACATGGGGTTGGATTTACAGCGGATGAAGTGAAGGTGACATTGTTTGGTTGGGTAATTGTTTGAGTGGTGGTGGCCACACAGTTGTTTGCATCGGTAACTGTGAAGGTATAAATCCCTGCCGACCTGGTATAGGTGCCGAGATTGGTAAGGGAACCAGTTCCACCAGAGCCAGTAACCGATACGGTGGTAGTTCCGCCAAAACAGGTGATTGCCGGGCCTTGTGAAGAAGAAATTGAAATGGCAGTGGCAGGTTGAGAAATGGTTAAGGAAGTAACCGATGAGCAGGAATGCGCATCGGTTACGGTATAGCTGTATGTTCCAGCAGTTACCGTATAGGTGCCTACACCATTATATGAAGTTGTTCCGCCAATGGCAGAAACTGTTACAGCAGTAGAACCGCCACGACATAGAATTGCATTTCCACTTGATGAAGCCGTTAGGGTAGCTGGCTCGGTAATGGAAGCAGAGGAGGTGGCTGTACAGCCATTGTTATCGGTTATAGTATAGGTATATGGTCCTCCCGCAGCCACGGAAGTATAGGTTCCTGTACCAGCAGTGAAAGTTCCGGAACCACCCGAACCAACAACAACAACTGAAGTAGTACCTCCATGGCAAGCGATGATGTCAGGCGTTGCAGTTGCAGATGGAACAGGGTTTACTGTCATGGCGATTACATTTGACTCGGCAGCCCCAGTCCAGTTGTTCATGCAAGATACTCTTGATATTCTCTTGTACCATGTTGTTTGAGATAGTGAAGATGGATCATAAGTTGAAGAAGTGGCACCAGAAATATCCGAGAATCCAGAACCGCTTCCTGATATAGATGATTGCCATTTATATTCCAGTGTACCAGTATGCCCAGAAGGAGTTGCCGCACTGGTAATGGCAGAAGGATCAAAGGAACCACAATTGGTTTGGGCGTTACCTATTGTTCCACCAGAAGTTGGATTGACACAAGCAATGGTGGTAGCGTTTGCTGATGTTCCGGTAGAATAAACACTATTTCCATCGATGCTCCAAGCCTTATAATAATAGGTTGTTCCTTGACTTAAACTTGTATGATTAAATGAAGTATTGCTCCCTGCATATAGAACAGTTCCTCCACCAGAAATGGAATTGCCAGCTATGTAAGTACCTGTTGGTGTTCCAAATGTATTACTGGAGTTAAAAGCTACTATCACATTATTACTATTCGCATTTAAGATCCAAGTCAAATCAATTTCCCAAGCACCATTAGTAGTGGCAGCAAATGGGATTGGATTATCAGGACCTGAGAAAATAGGATCTGAATTATAAACATATTCATACGCTCCCATATCTATGGTTCCTGATGTGCCATCGTTCTTATTTAATTTTCTTGTAAAACTTGCGCCACGAATATCATAAGCCTCGGTAGTGTATGAATTGTTTCCTGCATCAAGACATGGAGAATTTCCTGCCAAGCGAAAATCATTGGTGGCTATATTCACAAAGTCAGGATAGGTATTGATGCAATTATTTGCTGTTACAGTTCCCGTGATATCACCTGTTCCATTCTTGTAATCGCTGTTGTTTATTGTAACAGTTCCTGCGCTTCTATATATCTGAGCTCCACTGCTAGCTGTGTTTGCCCAAAGTACGGAATTCTTAATATTTACTGTTCCATTATATACTCCAACACCACCGGCATTACTGCTGTTTTGAGCACTATTACCATAAATGGTGCAGTTGGTAATATTTAAAGTTGCTCCTACTGCTTCGGTTCCCAAAGCACCTCCATGATTGATAGAGGTATTGCTATAGAATAAGGAATTGATGACATTTGCAGTTCCTGAACTTACACCTATTGCACCACCATAATAGGCTTGATTTCCATTAAATGTACAAGCTCTTGTATTAGTGGTATTTGCGCTTTGATAAATGGCCCCACCTGTGGCTGATGCCGTTGAGCCTGTTTTGTTTGTTGTAAATGTACAATACGCATTATTGATGGTTCCGGCTAAAAGAAAGATTGCTCCACCATAGGTAGCTGCATAGTTAGATGTAAATGTACAAGCTGAATCAGTAGTAACTGAAGCAGCGTTATTGTTATAAACAGCTCCCCCGCTTTTACCTGAACTATCAGTTGTGAATGTGCAAGAATAATTGTTAAGAGTTCCCTGGTCATTAAAGATGGCACCGCCTAAACTTCTAGATGTATTTACAACATTTGATGTAAATGTGTTCTTGGTACTGTTAAGTGTTCCTTGAAACAAATAAATGGCTCCACCCTTTGGTGTTCTTAAGCTACTTGTATGTGTTGCCTTATTTGCAGAGAAGGATGAGTTGGAGATATTGGCTCCTCCTGTATTTATGAATATGGCACCACCATAATTGACATCTGTAGCATTATTCGATGTGACATTACTCGTAAATGTGCAGGAGTCTATCACAGGAGTTGTAGTAGAAGCAAAGAAATAAATCCCAGCACCTTGTTTGTTATTTGTATTTCCTGAAACAATAGTTCTTTTAAAGTTGGATGTGCCTGAATTGAAATAAATACCGCCCCCAACATCAGTTTGAGAGGAATTATAAGAAATAGAATCTCCAGTTGCAGTTATTGAAGCAGTAGAAGTACTTACATAAATTCCTCCACCTTTAGAATAGGCGGAATTATGGTTTATATAGCTAGTATCAATCGTGAGAGTTCCATTGTTTAGAAAAATACCACCACCTAATCCATTTCCACTAGTTAACGGGGCTGTATTATAGCTTACTATTGCTTGATTATTGATTTTTACAGACCCATTATTGATATAAATGCCTCCACCATTTCCATTTGTTGAAGTATTGCTGCTTATAGTACCTCCGGATATATTAAGGTTTGCAGTTCCATTGCTAACATAAATACCACCACCAAGGTTTCCAACAGTGTTGTTCGTAATACTACAGTTATTTAGATTCAATGTACCATTGTCATGCCAGAAAGCTCCAGCAACAGGGTTGGAATTGTTACAGGAATTGTTTGAGAATGTTGTGTAATTATTTGTACTTGTTCCACCTTGAATAAATTCTACACCACCCCATTGCGATAAATTATGACTAAAGGTACTTCCAGTACAAACTACATTGCCTGACTCTTGAAAAACAGCCCCTCCTTCGTATGTTGAGGAGTTGTAGGTGAATGTTGAAGTATCAATTGTTCCTGTGGTTTTAAAATAGATGGCACCAGCACTGTATGTTGTTGTATTCTGATTGAATACACAGTGCGATACATTCAGTGTTCCGTTGTCTTGATAAATTCCTCCACCGTATACAGCAGAACAGTTTAAGATACTGTCATTCCTTAAAGTCACAGATGAATTAGAATTACCAACATAGATTCCACCACCATAATCAGAAGAATATCCATGCTTTACCTTTATGTTTTTAATGGTAACTGAGGCTGAAGATGTACATTGAATATCAAAAGCACGAGATGTAGAATTTCCATCAACTGCTATTCCATTAGCCAAGGAAGTCGCATCTATGGTGAGCCCCTTGTCAATGAATAATTCTCCACTTAAGAGCGTTATGGAACTTGCGTTTAATGAAGAATTAAAAGTGATGGTTCCATTATCACACAAAACGGAAATTGCATATCTTAAAGAGCCGTCTCCTGAATCGTTTGTATTGGTAACTTCATAAGAACTTGAACAATTTTGGTCACTTGCATACTTATACTCATAAGCTCCCATATCAATGGTGCCGGACGTTCCGTTTGCCTTATTCAATTTCCGGCCATAACCTGTTCCTCGTATATCATATGATTGTGAATTGTAGGCATTATTTCCTGCATCAACACATGGTGAAATTCCGAAAACTCGTAGATTACTTGTAGAACGGCTAACAAACATTGGATCGGAGGTGATGCAACTTGTAGTGGTTGTAGCAGAACCGTATACATCTCCAGAACTATTGGAATAACAGGAATATTGCAATGAGTTCGTGCCAGAGACAAAACAAAACTGTGCGCCTTGATTAACATTGGTAGTTATCGTATTTCCCCAAACAATAGAATTGGAAACTATTAAAGATGCACCGGTGGCATAGATACCACCTCCATTGTTGGCTGAATTTCCATAAATAGTACAGTTTATGAATGTTGCATTGCCATTGGAAACAAGATATGCGGCACCACCAAATACTGAAGTAGTATTTCCATTTATTATGCAATTAGTTAACGTAGAAGTACTTGCACTGACATAAAGGGCTCCACCAGTTCCTGTTGTAACGTTATTGCTGGAGAACATACAATTGGTATATACGGCGTTGGAACTGGATTCATCTACTACTGCTCCACCTCCATAAACTGTCGAGTTGCTTGAAAAGGTACACGCATCGAATGTAGGAGAACTTGCATTGTTATTTACGGCACCACTTGTAATTGATGATTGGTTGTTGGTAAAGCTGATATTTGAGAAACTGCCATTGCTGCCATTGATATTATAAATTCCACCGGCATTGCCTGAGGCACTGTTGTAACTGATGTTACAATTTCTTATTGTTGGGCTATTGCCATTATTATAAATCCCTCCTCCATAAGTTTGGTCACCAGAACCATTGGCATTTCCATCCCTAATGGTGAATCCATCTAGTACCGCAGTGCTCCCCAAACCTAAACCATAGGGATGATTAATGACATGATAGGAATTGTCTGATGCATTTGAAACGGTACCAATATCCCCGCTTAAAATAGTGGTGTTAGTGGCAATGTTTCTATCTACAAGGTTGGCTTCCGTCCCTGCAAAGCCGCCATAAATGGACACCCCATTTTTCATCTGGAAGGAGATGGTGCGATCAGAACCCGTTGTTGGTTTATAGGTTCCTGCTGCTACCCAAACTTCGGTGACACAGGTTTGATTGATGGCCATCTGAAGCTGCGAACCAGAAAAGGCATTGGCCCAACTGCTTCCATCATTGGTGCCTGCTCCTAAAGTGGTTACAAAAACACGGGTCGGATTTGTATTAAAAGCTCCTGATACACTGCTTGTAACAGTACCGCATGTACCAGTAACTACACAATAATAATACTTTGTTCCGGCAACTGTAGCCTGTGGTGTATAGCTATTGGTTTGTGCTCCATTGCTGGAGTTAAGCGTTGCTCCGCCAGTATTGCTGGCACTGGCATTGCTATACCATTGATAGCTTAATCCTGTTCCTGTGGCAGATACCGAAATGGGAGTAAATGTTCCATTAATGCATTGTGTTTGTGTTCCTGTTGACTGACTGCCAATGGATGGACTGGTACATCCTCCACCCACAACAAAGTTTACTGTCGTTGAAGTTACTGTAATGCTATTGGTAGTTTCAGTAACTTTGAATGTATAGCTTCCGGCAGGGGTACTTGAAGTTGTCGAAATGGTTAAGGTGCCCATTCCTTGTGATAATCCGCTACCAGAAGACATGGTCCAGCTAAAAGGAAAACTATTTGAAAAGGAGGTAGATGCACCAGTAGGAGGTGTCCAACTAGTCAATGTCAAAGTTGTAGATGTGCTTATTGTACTGGTACTTAAATTGGAATAGGTCAATGTGACCGAATAAGTGGCACTACCAGCTGTTCCTTGTGTTACAGTGCCAGTTTGCGACCCGACAGTTACAGCGCTTACTCCACCTCCAATTGCAAAAGATTTTTGTGATAAACCCACACAGATAAGAAGCATTAAGATTGTTGAGATACGTTTTAAATTTTTCATGATTTTCATATTTATTTATTACTATTTATCATTTAAAGAATTGATTATAAATTTCGATGCTGCAAAAGTAATATAAGTTTCATATATAGTTCAATGATAAAGGTCATTATTGTCAAATTCAATCAAAAGTATCCTTGGATTAACAGAAAAGCGCCTTTTGGGTTCGTTGCCTGTTGGTCACAAAAACGGATTCCTATGCGCTTTTTAAGCTAAAAAGCCAGTCAGGGAGACATTAACCACCGGTCGGAGTCTTCCGACCGGTGGCTGGAGTCTTCCGACCGGTGGCTGGAGTCTTCCGACCGGAGGTTGGAGTCTTCCGACCAGAGGTTGGAGTCTTCCGACCGGAGGTTGGAGTCTTATGACCGGATGGTTGGAGTCTTCCGAACAGAGGTTGGAGTCTTCCGACCTGAGGTTGGAGGCTTCCGACCAGAGGTTGGAGTCTTCCGACCCGATGGTTGGAGTCTTCCGACCGGAGGTTGGAGTCTTCCGAATGGAGGTTGGAGTCTTCCGAATGGAGGTTGGAGTCTTCCGACAGGAGGTTATGGTCTTCTGCTCCATTTTCAAGGAGAATCGGTGCTAAAGTGGAGTCTCCACTTGCTTGCTTGTTGTTAATCTATGTGCTAAATGTCTTTTCGAAGCTACCTGCCGTCATATCTAGCCCCGATAGTAGCGGCAGCCCGCTGCTTTGTATCGGTAATGGGGATGCAGCGGCTACAGCGGATAGCGGGACGCAGATGGGACGAGAAGAGGGCATAGGCTCCAAAAAGAAATTATAAATTATGGATTATGAATTATGAATTATAAATTGGGGATAGCTTGTGGGAATGTTAATTATTGGCGGTTGGCGGCTTGATTAATAATATTATTCTTACTTTCGCAAAGTTGAAGTAAGTAAATGATGAAAAAAGCAGCGATTATTATTTTATTTTTAATGCCTTTTATGGGTCTATGCCAGCAGAAGAAGATTCTGTTTTTGGGCAATAGTTTCGTGGGGTATAATAATTTGCCTGGGATGCTTTATAACTTGGCTTTGTCGAATGGAGATACGCTGGTAGAAGATGTTTTTTGGAACGGCAGCTATGATTTGAAACTGCATTATCAGAACCCCTTGGCGAGGCTAAAGATTAAGGAAAACAATTGGGATTATGTGGTGTTAGAGGAGGATGGCGATGAGGCATCGATGAATTCGGCTTATGTGGATACCACTTCTTATCCTTATATTTTTTTGTTGGATAGTGCCATCAAGGCGAACAATCCCTGCACCAAGACCTTGCTGTATCTGGTTTGGGGACGGAAGTATGGCTATAGCGGAATTTGCCCATTTGATACGGCAGTTTGTACCTATCGGGGAATGCAGCAAAGGATAACGGATTTGAATCTTGCATTTCGTGATAACATCTCTGCCATGGTTTCACCGGTAGGCGTTGCCTGGCAGAATTGCATTGCTGCCGACAGTACCTTGAATTTATATGCCGCCGATAACCTTCATCAGAATGATGCCGGGCAATATCTGGGAGCATGTGTTTTTTATTCGAGCATTTTCGGAACCAGTACGGTCGGATTCAGTTATCATGCCACGTTGACAAGTCCTGTTGCGGCTTTCATCCAAAACATATCGTCTCATACTGTTTTGGATAGTCTTGCACGATGGAACATTGGAGTATTCGATCCACATGCAGGTTTCACCGATGTCGTCAATCTTTTGGATGTTCAGTTTAACAATACTTCCACTAATGCCAGCACTTATTTATGGGATTTTGGCGATGGAAATACTGACATTACACAGAATCCATTGCATAGCTATACAGCATCAGGGACCTATACCGTAACCTTGACTGTTTATTCGGCATGTTCCTCGAATGCCATCATTCAAACTGTTATAGTCAATTAAAATAATATGATGGCTCCATTGAAAAACAATTCGCTTCAATCATTGCTGATGCTTTTGATGATTGGTTTCATGATGACAACATCCTTGACAGCGCAACATTCCATTCAATGGCAGAATTGTTATGGAGGCTCGGCAGATGAATTTCCATCTAAAGTAATTACAACCAGCGACAATGGAATAGTTACCATTGGCTTTGCACGGTCTTATGATGGAAATGTATCGGGAATGCATGCACTTTTGGATGTTTGGTTGATGAAAACTGATTCTGCAGGCTTATTGCTCTGGCAGAAATGCTTGGGAGGCTTCGGCGATGATTATGGAACCGATGTAGTACAAACTTCGGATGGAGGTTATGCCATTTCAGGGGCTACCCGTTCAAGGATAGGGGCTGATGTTTCCTTGCATATTGGCGATACTACAAAATATGATTATTGGATAGTGAAAGTAGATAATAATGGCATTATTCAATGGCAAAAAACTTATGGTGGAACGGAAAATGATGTGGCTTACTCAATAAAACAAACCGTTGATGGAGGGTATATTGTTGTTGGCTCCACCAGTTCGAATAATATCGATGTAACTGGATTTCATGGTGGCAGCACAGATTGCTGGGTTCTGAAACTTGATGCCACTGGAAATCTTGTTTGGCAAAAAACATTGGGAGGTACTGGTAATGATGAGGCATATTCAGTGATACAAGCCAACGATGGAAATTATGTTGTTGCCGGATATACCATTTCAATTGATGGTGATGTGACAGGTAATAATGGCAATGCAGATTATTGGGTTGTCAAACTTGATATTAATGGGATAATAATTTGGCAACATACATACGGAGGTTCCAATGACGATAGGGCATATTCCATCATTCAAACTTCTGATGGAGGATTTGCTGCTGCCGGATATTCAAAGTCTATAGATGGTAATGTAATAGGGAACCAGGGGGCTGCAGATTATTGGCTGCTTAAGTTGGATGCAGCAGGAGCAATGCAATGGCAAAAGACTTATGGTGGAACGGCCAATGATGAAGCATATTCAGTAATTCAATGTGCTAACGGTCATTATGCCTTGGTCGGAAAATCATCCTCAATTGATGGGAATGTATCCGCAAATCATGGAGGTTACGACTACTGGTTTATTGAGACAGATAACGCAGGGACAATTTTATGGCAACATTCATTCGGAGGAAAGGGCGTTGATGAAGCTTTGAGCGTTACTCAAACAGCAGATCTTGGTTTTATTATTGCTGGTGGAACACAAACTAGCTCGAACGGAAATGTAGGAAGCAACAATGGTAATTATGATTTCTGGTTAGTAAAGTTAAGCAAGGATAGCATACTTCAAACGGTAGTAACTAATGTTTTAAATAATACGATTTGTGCTGGCTCCACATTAACTTTACCTTACATTGTTTCGAACAGTTTTGGGGCTGGAAATGTTTTCTATGCACAGTTAAGCGATTTGAATGGAAATTTCAGTAATCCTTCCATTATTGGTTCAAATGCATCAACTGTTTCAGGCTCCATATCAATTACCATTCCTCCAAATGTTCCTATCGGAATTGGATATAGAATGAGGATAGTGTCTACCAATCCATGGATGGAAGGACATGACAATAGTTTCAACATATCCATCAGCAGCCTGAAACTAACGTCCCCTGCATACTTCAATCAAGTAAATATTTCTTGTTATGGATTTGCAAATGGAATCATAAATACCAATCCTACCGATGGCTTCCCTCCATATAGCTACCTGTGGTCGCCTAGCATAAGCACGTTGGCAACCGTTAGTAATCTTTCAGTTGGAAGTTACTCATTAACTGTAACGGATGCTTTTGGTTGTTCAAGGTCAAATTCGGCTACCATAGGACAACCAACACCAATACTTACTGGTGCCCCAGTATATTTTAATTCCCGAAATGCCACTTGTTTTGGAAGTAACAATGGAATTATTAATACCAACTTTACAGGTGGAAATGCACCATATACTTATCTTTGGACGCCAACCGGCGCAACAACCTCTACAGTCAGTAATCTAAGTTCTGGTTCTTATACGGTCGTTGTTACCGATGTTAATGGTTGCACCAATTCCAATAATGCAACAATTGGACAACCTTCACAAATTTTAGTCGGAGCACCCTCTCATATTAATTCTATCGCTGCCACATGTTATGGATACAGTAATGGAATAGTTAATACAAATTTTTCTGGTGGAACGCCTCCATACTCTTATGCATGGACCCCGACTGGTGCCACCACTTCAACAATTAGTAACCTGTTGGCAGGAACATATACTATTGTAGTCACCGATGCTAATGGATGTTCAAGAACAACATCTCAATTGGTTACACAACCAACTCAAGTTATTCCTGTTATAAACGCTAATAGACCTACTTCCTTTTGTATCGGAGATTCGGTAATTCTTGATGCAGGTATTTATTCCTCCTACATGTGGAGCAATGGTTCATCCTCGCAATATCTTACTGCACATTTTTCCGGTATTTATTCTGTAACTGTAACTAATGCTGCTGGATGCACTGGCTCTGCCTCTCGGGTTGTTACTGCAAATTCCAATCCAACTCCAATCATTACCAGTGGCCCGACAACCATTTGCCAAGGGAATTCGGTAATTCTAAATGCTGGTAATTATTCAATTTATCATTGGAATAACAATTCTACAACCCAAACTTTAACAGTTATTTCAACAGGTAATTATTCTGTTACTGTTACCAATGGCAATGGCTGCACTGGAACTGCCGCTCAAAGTGTTGTTGTAAATTCAAATCCGACTACCAACATTATTACAAGTAGACCTCCAAGTTTTTGTGTTGGAGATTCTGTTATTCTTGATGCAGGTGTTTTTCAATCATACATTTGGAGTAGCGGTGCTACTACTGAATATTTTACTGCATACGCTCCAAACAATTATATTGTGACTATTACCGATAACAATGGCTGTACGGGAACGGCCTCTCAAGTTGTCATTGTTTTTTCTAATCCTACTCCATTCATCCTTGGTGGTCCAACGAATTTCTGTCAAGGCGATTCGGTTATTCTTGATGCAGGAAATTATTCTTCATATATTTGGAATGACAACACTACCAATAGAACCCTTATGGCAAACACTGCAGGTGTTTTTTTCGTTACCGTTACCAATTCCAATGGCTGCACTGGCACCGACTCACAAGTAGTTATCGTAAATCCAAATCCCACTCCGGTAATTTCAGGAAGCCCAACAACTTTCTGTCAAGGGAATTCCGTTAACCTGAACGCAGGCAGTTATTCCTTCTATCATTGGAGCAATAACTCCACCAGCCAAATCTTGAATGCAAACACTTCAGGAACATATTCCGTTACCGTTACCAATTCCAATAACTGCACTGGTACAGCGGCACAAACAATTACCGTGAATCCAAATCCTTCCCCGGTCATCACAGGAAGCCCAACAACTTTCTGTCAAGGCGATTCGGTTATTCTCGATGCAGGAAACTATTCAACTTATCATTGGAACAATAGCTCCACCAATCAAACCTTGACAGCAAACGCACCAGGTACCTATTCCGTCACCGTTACCAATTCCAATAACTGCACTGGCACAGCCTCACAAACAGTTGTTGTAAATCCACCTCCAACTCCAGTCATCAATGGAAGTCCAACAACTTTCTGTCAGGGCGATTCGGTGATTCTGAACGCAGGAAACTATTCCAACTTTCATTGGAATGATAACTCCACCAATCAAACCTTGACAGCAACTAGTTCAGGCACTTATTCCGTCACCGTTACCAATTCAAATAACTGCACAGGTGCCGCCACACAAACCGTCACCGTCAACCCGTTGCCTCCTATTCCAATCATTACTTTAATTGCCGACCATCTGCACTCCAGTGCATCTTTTGGCAATCAATGGTATCAGAACAACGGAATCATTATCGGTGCGATAGACACCATTTATACCCCACTTCAAAATGCAAATTACTCTGTTGTAGTTACCGATTCAAATGGCTGCACCAACACTTCGGCTCCTTATAATTTCTTCAGCACTGCCATCGGAGCCATGACGGATTTCATCGGAATAAAAATCTATCCGAACCCAAACAATGGAAATTTCACCCTTACATTCAATCAGCAGCCAAAAGCATCCGCCTTCCAAATCGTTGATGTTTTCGGTCAAGTCGTTTACGAAACCAACATCAGCTCCAAAGAAAGCACCTATACCATTTCCAATTCCTATCTCAATGGTGGCATTTATTTCTGGCAAATCCTGTCCAACAAACAGATGACGGCAAACGGAAAGCTGGTCATCTTGAAATAATCTACAAAATAGCTTCTAAAGGGAGTCTTTGTTCACTTATCGTACTAAATTGGTCTTGTTGCATTGCAAAAGGCCGATAAAAAGTGGTGGGGGGATGATGTTTTGGAGGCTCCCGGAAAGATTTGGGAGGGTTGCTGTTGTTCTGGATAGGGTTGCTGTTACTCTGGATAGGGTTGCTGTTACTCTCGATAGGGTTGCTGTTACTCTCGATAGGGTTGCTGTTACTCTGGATAGGGTTGCTGTTTCTCTGGATAGGGTTGCTGTTGTTCTGGATAGGGTTGCTGATGCTCTGGATAGGGTTGCTGTTGCTCTGGATGGGGTTGCTGTTTCATTGGAAAGGGTTGCAGTATCGTTGGATAGGCTTGCGATGGAAATTTTTTGGGATTTTATTTGGATTTATCAAAACAAAAGAGAAAATGGATAATACTGATTAGAGCTACTGTAGGCAAACAAAATATTTAAATTGTATAAAATTGTTTTCCATCCTTATATATTGTTTGCCAAACCTTTTTTGCATTACCCATTATTTTTTCCTAATTTTGCTCTTTAATAAAACACTTGGTTATTTTGAAAAAAGTTTACCTCCTCATTCTGTCCACTTTACTTTGTTCACTGTTCACTGCCTCCGCCCAGCAAGGCCAATGGACATGGATGAACGGAGATAGTACAACCAATTCATCTGGTCATTATGGTACGCAGGGGGTATTCTCCCCATTAAATTCCCCTCCAAGTTTATACGAACCTTCTGAATGGAAAGATAAAAACGGTAATTTCTGGCTCTTCGGTGGATGTATTGGTTCTCCTAGTATATCAGACTTATTTGAATTTAAACCTTCTATAAATCAGTGGACATGGATAAAGGGACCAGCAATTCAAAATCAAGTTGGAATCTATGGTACCCAAAGCGTTCCTTCCATTACAAACAATCCTGGTTCAAGGGGCTTTGGTGCTGCCACATGGGTGGATACCTCCGGTAATCTTTGGATATTTGGCGGATATGGACATGCTGTCAGTGGTCTTGGTTATTTAAATGATCTCTGGAAATATGATATAACAACCAACGAATGGACTTGGATGAAAGGCCCAAATACTATAAATGATTTAGGTAATTATGGAACCTATCAAGTGGAGGCTACATCTAATAATCCTCCTTGTCGATCTGAAACCAATGCTTCTTGGACCGATGCAAATAATAATTTATGGTTATTTGGTGGGGTATCTTCATTTTATGGTGATGTATTTAGTGATATTTGGAAGTTCGATATCGCCACAAACAATTGGGTTTGGATGGGCGGTTCGAGTGCAATAAATGTGCCTGCCGTTTATGGAACAAAAGGAGTTTCAGCAGCTACAAATACCCCTGGTGGTAGATGGGTCTATTCCAAATGGAAAGATGATAATGGTGATTTTTGGATTTTTGGCGGTTCTACTTCCGCGTCCAATGGCTTAAATGATTTATGGCGGTATCAGCTATCCACCAACCAGTGGACTTGGATGAGTGGTACCAATGTAGTTAATTCTCCTGCACGCGACAGCGGGTTGTGTATTCAATCCATCAATAATTACCCTGCTGCAAGGACTGAAAACAAGGCTTGTTGGAATATGGGTGGTGGCAACTTTGCCTTATTTGGCGGTATAAATGAACATGGTTCCTATAATTTTTTTAATGATTTATGGGTCTATAACATGTATGCAAACACATGGACATGGGTGAGTGGAACATTGGACAGTAACAATATCGGGCACTATGGAACGATTCAAGTTTCAAGTGCTGCAAACATTCCTCATTGTAGAATTGGAGCTGTTGGATGGACTGATGATACCGGAAACCTATGGCTTTTTGGTGGAGGTGGAGGTTCCAGGTTTAATGACATGTGGCGATTCATACCTGATTTTACTTGTATCCTCCGTATTAATGATTCTGTAGCTACAGCAAGTAATTTTATTCCTTCATCCCAAAATGGATGCCCGCCTTTTACCGTAAATTTCGCTAATAATAGTGTCAATGCTACTTCTTTCCTTTGGAATTTTGGTGATAATTCTACCAGTACTTCCTTTGCCCCTTCTCATACTTATGCCATTCCCGGCACTTATACCGTAGAATTGATTACTTATAACTCCTTAAACTCCACTACCGATTCATCCATTCAAATTATTACGGTCCATCAATCTCCTTCTCCTGTAATATCCGGCAATACTGTCATTTGTCAAGGCGATTCATCTATTCTTGATGCTGGGTCTTATCCTCAATATCATTGGAGTACGGGAGCAACAACACAAACCATTACCATTACTTTGGCCAATACTTATATAGTAACAGTTACTGATAATAATGGATGTACTGGTTCCACTTCAATTACTGTCAACCCTAATTTTACTCAAACAATAACAGGAAATAATTACATTTGTTCAGGTGATTCCTCAATTCTTGATGCGGGTACCTATTCTCAATATCATTGGAGTACCGGAGCAACAACACAAACCATTACCATTCATTCATCAAATACATATAGCGTAACTGTAGCTGATAATAACGGATGTACAGCTTCCGCTTCAATAACGGTCACCTCTATTTCTAATCCGGTTATAACTGGAAATAATTCATTCTGTCTAGGTGGTTCAACTGTTTTAAATGCAGGCTCTTATATTCATTATCATTGGAATACGGGAGCAACAACACAAACCATTACCGTTAATACAGCAAATACTTATTTCGTTACCGTTACAGATATAAATGGATGTACAGCTTCCACTTCAATAACCGTAACTGTTCATCTCAATCCATCTGTAACCATAACTGGAAGTACTTCATTCTGTCTAGGCGGTTCAACTGTTTTAACAGCGTCAGCAAATTCAAGTTATCACTGGAGTAGTGGCGCCTCAACCCAAGCGATTACGGCTAACGCTGCAAATACCTATATTGTTACTGTTACCAATTCTTATGGATGCACAGGTTCAGCCTCTCGAACAGTTACAATTTATCCGTCTCCAACTCCTACAATAACCGGTAATAATTCATTATGTATTGGAGATTCTTCTATTATTAATGCGGGTTCTTTTGCTTATTATCATTGGAGTACGGGAGCTACAATACAAACAATTTCTGTTAATTCATTCAATATCTATATAGTAACTGTAACTGACAATAACGGATGTACAGCTTCCACTTCAATAACCATCAACCCCAGTTATGCTCCAACCATAACCGGAAATAATTCATTATGTCAAGGCGATTCTTCTTTACTTGATGCAGGTTCTTATTCTCATTATCATTGGAGTACGGGAGCAACAACACGAGCCATTACCATTAGTTCATCCAATACTTATAGAGTAACTGTAACTGATAGTAGTGGATGTTCTGCTCCCGCTTCAATAACTGTAACTGTTCATCCCCACCCTATTGCAACAATAACCGGAAATTTCCTTTGCGTACTGGATTCATCTGTAATACATACAGGTTCTTATGCTCACTATTTTTGGAGTACCGGAGCAACTACGCAATCACTTACGGTTCACTCTTCAAATACTTATGTTGTAACGGTTACAGATGTATATGGTTGCACAGGTTCAGCCTCAAGGGCTGTAAGTATATTCCATAATCCAACAATAACAGGAGATAATTATATCTGTATGGGTGATTCCACTGTTCTTAATGCGGGCTCTTATGCTCATTATCATTGGAGTACCAATGATACCAG
The DNA here is from genome assembly GCA_903911135.1 of uncultured Bacteroidota bacterium. Classification (GTDB taxonomy): domain Bacteria; phylum Bacteroidota; class Bacteroidia; order AKYH767-A; family JABDAW01; genus JABDAW01. The sequence goes on along the minus strand of CAIWCG010000155.1, from coordinate 14,280 downwards.
CCAATTGATTACTGTAATATCAACAAATATTTATTATGTAACCGTAACAGATGCACAAGGCTGTACAGGTACCGATTATATGGTGGTTAGTGTCTTTCCAAATCCTATTCCAGTAATAGTATCTAGCGGCCCCACCACATTTTGCCAGGTCGATTCTGTTACTCTCAATGCAGGAACTTACACATCCTACCATTGGAATACCGGCGACACAACTCAATCAATAACCACCGACACAACAGGTAATTACTTTGTTACCGTTACTGATCAAAATGGTTGCACCGGTATAACGAATCAAGGTACCAGCATCATTCTTAACCCTATTGTTATCAGCGCCTTCACCGTTGATACCCTCTTTGGCTGCAAGCCACTTCTTGTCCATTTCACAAATCACAGCATCAATGCCACTTCCTATCTTTGGAGTTTCAGCAATGGTGGTACCAGCAATGTTGTCAGTCCTTCACATTACTTTAATACTTCCGGCAATTATACGGTCATGCTCATCGCCTATGATACCACTGCTTGCGGCATATTCTCCGATACCTCCAGCCAAACGTTCTATTATACCGTTTTCGTTCCCCCGGTCATGCCACAAATCACCAATCATGGCGATACTTTAATCATCAGCAATTTCACCACTGGCTTGCAATGGTACAAAGATTCTACGGCCATCCCTGGTGCCACCTCCCAGTCTTATATTGAAACCACCAATGCCTGCTATTATGCCATTGAAACCGACACCAACGGCTGCAAAAGCAAGTCCGATACCATCTGCTTTACCACGGGCATCAACAACATTCATCTTCAAACAAATCAAACTTATATCTACCCCAATCCATCCAATTCCACTATCACCATCCATCAAACCCCTGTTATCCCAAACCAACAAATTTCTTTCATGGATGTTCTTGGAAACAAAATATATTCATGCCCCCTGAACAACTCCTCCGAAACAACCCTGTATATCTCCAATTGGAGCAATGGCATATATTTCTATCAGATCAATAACCGCACAAATACTTCAATCCAACAACTTGTTGGCAAGTTCATCAAGCAATAATCTCCCAATTCCTATCCTATTTCGGATAATCGATTCGTCCTTTCTGATATTTTATAAAATCTTTATGTATCCAAAGCATTATTTTATAAAATCTTTATAACATTAGAAGTAATTTTGCAGCCGAAATAAATGCATCATCATGGCCTTAGAATCCATCTTTACTAAAAATTACAGCAAGAAGAAGCATTATATCATTGCCCCGTTCATTGTTGTCATCATCGGCCTCATCTGTTTCTTGCTTTCCGATTTTTTGGGCTATAAGGTAGTGTCCTATATACTGTTGGTTTCTGTTTCCTTGTTGGCTATGTTCTTCGATATTATTCCTGTCCTGATAGCTGCTTTGCTCAGTGCAATGATATGGGATTATTTTTTTATTCCTCCTCGTTTTACATTAATTGTAAGCACTAACGAAGACATTTTAATGCTTTCAATGTATTTTGTTGTAGCTTTGGTAAATGCCGTTCTGACCTATAAACTAAGATTGATGGAAAAACTGGCTAGGCAAAAGGAAGAGAAGGCGAATACCATTAAGTTGTATAATTTGCTATTGAATTCTTTGTCTCATGAATTGAGAACGCCAATAGCCACAATTATAGGCTCTACTGATAATCTGTTGTCGGATGGAAATAAATTGACTGAAGAAAACAAAATCATTTTGTTGAAAGAAATTTCCAAAGCGTCTGTAAGACTTAACGAGCAGGTAGAAAACTTGTTGAACATGTCTCGCCTCGAATCAGGTTATATCAAACCAAAATTGGATTGGTGCGATGTCAATGAATTAATGCATTCCGTTGTCAACAGACTCGAAGAGCAGTCCCATAATCATACAATAATTATAGGTGCCAATGAATCCCTCCCGCTTTTCAAATTGGATTTCGGATTGATGGAACAGGTTCTACATAATATCCTTATCAATGCAATAAATTATACTGACCCAGGAACTATTATAACTGTTTTTGCCGATATCAACGAACAAATTAGTGGTCATTTTTCTGATAATGGTAATCATCCCGATGCTAAAACTGACGTCATTCATAATAGTTTCGTTTTAGAAATTACTGATAATGGAAAGGGATTTCCTGAAGATGAAATTGGACAGGTTTTTGATAAATTTTACCGCCTTAAAAATTCTAAGACAGGTGGAACAGGATTAGGACTTTCCATCGCAAAAGGTTTTGTTGAAGCTCATCATGGAACAATTCAATTATCTAATAAAGATGAAAGAGGTGTTATTTTTGTCATTACAATTCCTGCCGAAATATCATACCTTAATAAACAACGAAATGAATAGGTCGGAAATATTAATTATTGATGACGAAGAACAGATGCGTAAGCTGTTGGAAATTACTTTGCATAGTCACGACTTTAATGTAAGAGTAGCACCAACGGCAAAAGAAGGAATGCTGTTGGCTGCAAATCACCCGCCTGATTTGATTCTTTTGGATCTCGGCTTGCCTGATGAAAGTGGACATGATGTTTTGAAAAAGCTTCGGGAGTGGTACACCAAACCGATTTTGATCGTTTCAGTCCAAAATAATGAAGAGGATATTGTCAAAGCTTTGGATAATGGTGCAAACGATTATTTGATCAAGCCTTTTCGGACAGGGGAATTATTGGCAAGAATACGAAGCGCCTTACGAAATACAACATTTATTGGCCTTAATTCTATTGCTGAATTTAAGGATTTTCAAGTGGATTTTACAGCAAGGATTGTAACGAAGAGGAATGAACAGATAAAATTGACAAGTACCGAATATTCGTTGTTAACCTTGTTTATTCAAAATGAAGGAAAAGCCTTGACCCATAATTTTCTGCTCAAACAGATATGGGGGCCAAGTTTTGCAAACGAATCACAATACCTACGAGTTTACGTCGGACAATTAAGAAAAAAGATTGAAGATAATCCCAATAAGCCTATTCACATTATAACAGAATCAGGTGTGGGTTATCGTTTTGTTTCTGGCGAATAGACAAAATCATTAACAAGTAAATTACTATTATTATATAATGAAAATTGAATCAAAAATTCTGATGATTTTAATTGTGTTAAACTCATCTATTGTTAACGCACAACAAGATACAATTGCGAAAGTTCCATTTGATAGGATGGACTTTAGTTGGCAAAATGGCAATGACCGTCGTGACTCTTCTGTGTTGCAGACAAAATATGTAACTGGAAATATTTTGGTTGACGCGAATGCAACTTATTCATTTGCAAACCCTATCGATCATACTGTTGTTGGGTCAACGGCGCTTGCAAGAAATAACGAGATGGAAGTTTCTTGTGCTGCAATTGGTGGGGATTTTAATTTTGAAAATGCACATGGCAGAATAATGACTCAATTTGGAACCAGGTCAACATTGGTTCCTCGCAATGATTTGAGTCCGTATCGAGGGCAATATAATATTGCAAATGTTTACAGATACATCAGTGAGGCATTTGGGGGCTATCGCTTTAATTGCTTGTATGGCATCAATGTCGATGTTGGAATGTTCATGTCATATATAGGATTGAATTCCTACTATCAAGTTGAAAATTGGGAATATCAAGCATCTTTTACTTCCGACAATACCCCTTGGTTTTTTAATGGAATGAGAATTCAAATATTTCCTTGTAAGAACTTAAAAGTTGAACCATGGATAATCAATGGTTGGCAGAGTTATGGAATGTATAATGACATGCCTGGTTTTGGAGGAAATATTACCTGGTGTCCAACCGAAAATTTCAAATTGATTTCGAATAACTATTATGGCAGTGATGCAGCAGGTTTTTTAGGGAGACATAGATTTCATTCTGACAATAGTTTACTTGGAAGATATTTTCAAAATAAGAAATCACCCGGATTAAGTCAGATGGCCTTTTCTTTTACTTTTGATATCGGTGATGAAAGTGGCGATGGAGTGAACGGTTTTAAAAGTGATCTTGTAAATGGACCATCGCAGTTCTTCGTAAGCCAAATGTTTTATAATCGAATTTGGTTTCATGAAAACAAGCTTGCCTGGACAATTGGTGGAGGATTGATGCATAATCCAGGTCGATATCTTGTTCTCTATCCTACAGGTGATGCAAGTCCTTTGCCAAATGCAAACACCCCAATATAAACAGAGGGAACCCATCCATTTTCTGCAAATATCGGAGATCAGTTCAGTGGATGGGATTGGTCAACAAATATTTCTTGGATGCCTAATCAAAGCATTGAATTTCGATTGGAATATGTTCGTCGTGGTTCTTCCGTTCCATACTTTGCCGGCACTGGTGGCGTCACCTCTCCTACTGGATATACCTATACGACTTTGCCTCCAAATTGGGTGCCAGACTTGACCACAACGGAAAGTCGAATCATTTTTGCAATGCTTTTCAGATTATAGTATTCAATAAATTATTAACCATAAAATGGCAACACAAAATATTAAAAAGCTTTCAGCTGCAGGTGTTTTGATTACACTTGGGATAATTTTTGGTGATATCGGCACTTCACCGTTATATGTTTTAAGATCGGTAGTTGGAGACAGACCAATTACCGAAGACTTGATATTTGGCGGTATCTCCTGCATATTCTGGACACTTACATTACAAACTACCTTCAAATATATTGTATTGACACTGCAAGCCGACAATCATGGTGAAGGTGGAATATTTTCATTGTATGCATTGATAAGACGATATGGCAAAACCCTTTATCTGCCTGCAATGATAGGAGCAGGTACGATGCTTGCAGATGGAATCATCACTCCTCCAATATCAGTTGCCTCTGCAATAGAGGGTTTGCAGGTTGTTGACAATGCCATCCCAGTTATTCCGATAGTGATAACCATTCTTACGCTGTTGTTTTTCTTTCAACAGTTCGGCACTAAAGTCGTGGGTGCATCTTTTGGTCCAATCATGATGGTTTGGTTCATCATGCTTGCCGTTTTAGGACTGAATGAAATCGTTCAATTTCCGGCCATCATCAAAGCACTGAACCCAGTTTATGGTTTCAATTTATTGACAAAATACCCTTCCGGATTTTGGTTGCTCGGTGCCGTTTTTCTCGCTACTACTGGTGCTGAAGCTCTATATGCCGACTTAGGTCATTGCGGCAGAAAGAACATTAGGGTAAGTTGGATATTCGTGAAGATAGCCTTGACGTTAAACTATTTGGGTCAAGGTGCTTGGTTGTTGTCTTTGAATAAACCCAAGTTGGATGGACTGAATCCATTTTATGAAATGATGCCTCATTGGTTTTTGATTATTGGAATACTCATTGCCACTGCTGCCACCATCATAGCCAGCCAGGCACTTATCAGCGGTTCATTTACCTTGATCAACGAGGCATTGATACTTAATTTCTGGCCAAGAATAACGGTTAAATATCCAACCGATATAAGAGGTCAGATATATATTCCTTCATTGAACTGGATTCTTTGCGGAGGGTGTATAGCTACCGTTTTATATTTTAAGGAATCCAGCAATATGGAAGCGGCGTATGGTTTCTCTATAACGATTGCCATGTTGATGACTACCTATTTGATGGCCTACTACATGCATTATGTCAAGAAATATGCTAACTGGTTAGTCGCGCTTATACTTATCGTATTCGTGACGGTAGAGTTTTCTTTTTTCATTGCCAATGTTGCGAAGATCAAGCAAAGATGGATGTTCTTGATATTCGAATTCGGAATCATTTTCACCATGTATATCTGGTATCATGCAAGGAAAATAAACAATCGTTTTTTGAATTTTGTAAGTCTTAAAGAACAGATTCCTTTGTTCAATGATTTGAGTGCAGACGTTACTGTTCCCAAGTTTTCATCGAATCTGATATACCTTACCAAAGCCAACAGTGCACTCGACATCGAACAGAAAATCATCTATTCCATCTTCAGCCGACAGCCAAAGAGAGCCGACATTTATTGGTTCTTGCATATCGACAGAACCGATGAGCCATATACCATGGAATATGATGTGGTGGAGTTGGAACACGACAAGATTATCCGTGTCGAATTGCGATTGGGATTTCGTGTGCAAGCACGTGTTAGCGTACTGTTCCGCAAGGTGGTGGAAGAAATGGTGGCCAACCATGAGGTGAACATCAGCAGCAGATATCCTTCCTTGAAGAAATACAATCTCGCCTCCGATTTCCGCTTCGTGTTGCTTGAGAAATTCCTCTCCTTCGAAAACCAATTCGGGTTCCGGGATAATTTCATCCTTAAAAGTTATTTCGCCATCAAGCATCTGGCGCAGTCCACCGCCAAAGCGTTCGGATTGGATACCAGCGAAACCCGCATAGAAAAGATTCCGTTGATAGTAAATCCTGCCTCCGACATAAAATTGAAAAGAGTCAAGAAAAGCAGCAGACATTAATGCTCGATAATAAATTTGTTTGCTATTAAAACTATTCGTATCATTGCATCCTCATAATTGGTATAGCATGAATCACGATTCATTACCCAATATTATTGAGATGATTGGTGATTTCCTTGTTTCATGAATCATGATCATTCATCCGAAAATGTAAGGATGAATCAGGACAAGAGGGAGGTGATGAGCAGTTAAGATGTTTCACTTTCTCGAGTGTAATTGTACAGCATTCCTACAGAGATGTACAAACCGATTTATTCACTAATAAAATAAAAAAGTGAAAAAGATTAACCTGTTTCTGATGAGCGTAATTACGTTTATCAAAGTTTGGATCAAGGACATCCTGTCCATCGATTCAAAGGTTGCTACCCCAGCATTGAAGGTGATGGTGAAAGAGGACAACTTCCTCAACCGCCAGATTGCCGACTATTTCAATGTGCTCAACGTGCATAAGGGCATCCTTGTGCTGCTCGGAAAAAGAACTGTAAAGACCAGCCGTTATGGAACGCGGTTCGTCATGATGGCTGTCCCCACTCCCGAAAATGTCATCACCGGCATCATCGGAAAAATCAAGACGGTGAACCGTGGCACCCGTGCCAAGGAAATCATTGATGCTTGTGCTTTATCTACCACGCCTGCCGTTCTTCCGGCTACCATCGTTACCTATCGAGCTCATCTTGCCACTTTCACTGCGGCGGTAGGGGCTGCAAAAAAAGCTGCATGGAAGACAGTGTACAACGACCTGAAGGCCCTCCTTTTTGCCTTTCAAATAGCCGGAAATGCTGACCAACCCAACTGTATCACGATTCTGGAGGGTGGAAAATTCAGGATTAAAGGCGTCTCGAGCCGCCAGAAACAAGTGTTTGAACTTAAGCACGGAGTAGATTCTGGTACCATTGATTTAATTGGTGATACCATCAAAAAACGCTGCCTGCACGACTGGTGGATTTCTCATGACTTAGGATTGACTTATGTACGCTTGGATCCTACTAATGAGTCTGAAACACAAGTAACCGGATTGACAAAGGGATTAACAATTTATTTCCGCCATCAGTACATTACCCCAAGGGGTAAGCCCAATGGTGTATTGGAAACCTTATTCATTACCGTGAACTAAGAAGGAAAGTAGCTGATAAAGCACTTTAAAACGGCTCCTTGCTTGATTGCTTGGAGCCGTTTTTTATTTTTACATCCATGAACAGACAGTTTGCTCGCCTTACTATCTGTTCAGCACGCCTTACTATGTATTAAGCTCGTCTTACTATGTATTAATGCAGCCTTACTATCTGTTCAGCTCGTCTTACTATATAGTAATACCCACCATACTATATAGTAAGCACGCCTTATGATGTATTAAAGCAGCCTTACTATCAATTAAGCTCGTCTTACTATATAGTAATACCCACCATACTATATAGTAAGCACGCCTTACTATATAGTATGGTACACAAATCGTCTTTTACGCTGTGGAGAGGGTGGGAGGGGAGGGTGGATTTAAAGCTAATCCTATATAATAGGTATCAATAATCCATCGAAAGAAGGAAGGGAGGGGATTAAGGAAGGGTTATTGATTAATTAACAAAGTTATTGTAGTTTTGCAAAAGCAAAATAAAATAGTGATATGTTAGGAAAATATACAGGTTTTTATAAATATAACAACGAGAGAGTTAATCAAATACTTTCTCGTGATCAAACGTTTTTCGAAATTAATATTTTATTTGAAGAAGGAGAATACTTTGCAGGTGAATTAAAAGATGAACCAATCGGACAACCTGGAACAGGTGTATTAAACGGTACATTAAAAGGCGATGCAATTTCTTTTATTAAACACATGCCAACATCATTTTCATTCAAAGCCGATGGGCACATAAGAGAAACTAAGTCTAAGCATCCAAAAATATATTACGAAGGTACTTTTATTAATGGAAAATTTAAAGGAACATGGAAGATAAAATTTGGTTTTATTATTCAAGGATTTCTTCCAATATTAGTTGTTCCCTGAAGTGGTATTTGGGAAATGAGAAAAGTTGATTAATACAAAAAATATTATCAATTTCATCAGCAGTTTTGATGTCATTCCAGCAATAGGAAAGAAAGATGTTAGGGATTTTATCGGTAGCAGTCATAAATGTATAATTTAAGGATACAAAAGTACGAATAACATTAAGAAGAATGTTGCTATTTAAATGATAAAATATTTACACCTCCTCCTTCTATGCCAGCGACCTTATCGGAGCGGCAATAAAAGGAGGATGCATCTGCAAATGAGTATTAATAATTGTAGTATATTTGCAGCATGAAAAGAACTACGATAATAGAAACAATTAATGAGTTCCCGAAGGAAGTGGATTTGAATGCTTTGTTTGAGAAACTGATCTTCATGGAAAAGGTGGAGAAAGGCTTGATTCAAGCCGATAAGGCCCAAACCATAGACCATGATAAAGTGGAGGCTCATTTCAAGAAGAAATGGAGCAAATAAAGTGGACCAAACTTGCTCTTAAAGATCTGGATTCAATTGATGATTATATTTCGCAGGATTCAACCTACTATGCCCAGAAGACCATTGAGAATATCTTGGATAGTGTAAAAATTCTTCTCGCTCATCCGCTTTCAGGTCGCATTGTTCCTGAATTTGAGAAGAAAGAAATCAGGGAATTGATCATCGGTAATTATAGAATTGTTTATAAGATTTATCCTAAAAAAATAAGCATCGTTCGTGTGCATCATGCTGCCAGGGATATGTCGAAAGCATTGAAATTAGTAAGATGAATTTTCACCTCCTCCTTCTATGCCAGCGACCTTATCGGAGCGGCAATAAAAGGAGGAATATTGTTCTTAAACTATAAGTATTACAGCATCTTGAAACGGCAACTCAACAGGGAGATGTCGTCCAAGAAATCGGAGGAGCGATTGAATGCAGTCAGTTTTTCCACCAAGGTATGGTGCAGGTCATCTAGCTTTTCCCATCGAGGATGCTCCATCATGAATTGCCCCAGTCGCTCTGCGCCAAAATGATCTTCCTGGTCGTTTTCCATCTCTATCACACCATCAGTATAACACAGAATAGTGGTGTCGGGAGTTATCTTCGTATATCCGATGCTCAAGAATGGCAAGGGCTCAAACATTCCCAATCCGGTAGTGCCACTTTTCAGCAACTGCACACCATGGCTGTTGTGCATTATCGGCGGTGGATGGCCCGCATTTACATAGGTGAAAACATGGGTGTGGATGTTCACCATGCCTACAAAAAAGGTGATGTGCTTTTCACCATTGGCACTCTCCATCACGCATCTGTTCAGGTCCGTCACCAGCACATGCAAAGTGGTGAAATGCTTCACCAGAGCATGCAGGTTGGCTTGGAAATTAGACATCAGCAACGCTGCCGAAACACCCTTGCCTGAAACATCGGCAATGCATATCAACAGTTCATTGTCGTTGATGAGAAAGAAATCGTAGTAGTCTCCACCGATACGGTGATGTGGCAAATACGTGCCGAAAACCTCTATCTGCTCATGGTCAGGAAATGAAACCGGAAACAGCATCGTCTGCATTTTGGCAGCCAGTTGCATCTCTTTTTTCAATTCGGCCTGTTTGATTTGTTCCTTCGCGAAACGCTTGTTTTCATTGGCCACCAAAATGATGTTGGTCAATAGCTGCACGAAAGGCAATGCATCGTCTTCGTAGTGCATTTCGGGATGTCTGTAATCGCCTATCAGCACATAAGCAAGCGGCATATCCTTATGAAATACCGGAAGAATGGTTGCGAATTCATTCAGGAACATATCCGATGGAGAGATGCTTTGCGGAACCTTGATGTCCTTCAATAAAGAGGAAACATCGAAGTCCTTGATCCTTTCATCGGCACCATAAAACAAGGAACATTTCAAGTTTTCATGAGCATCTCCATGGGCGTATTCGCAAGTGAACAAAGCCAGTTTGCCCACCAACAGTTCGTTTTTCAGGAAGTCTTCGTAGATGGCAAAAAGCTCTTCAATCTTTAAGTTCCTATTGATTGATTTGGTAATTTCCAGAAGCACCTTCAACTGCAATTTCTTTAATTGCAGTTCTTCCATAACCTTATCTGGTGATGCTTCTTTGAGTTTTGCTTTTTTGCCTTTTGGCATAGTTTCGATTAGGTGGATTGTTTCGAGGATTGGTTGTTTTTGTATAGATATTCAATCACTTCAGGGAGTTTTTTCAGCATCGCAAGTTCCTTCATTTTCAATTTGGCATCACGCGTTGGGCTACCGAAATAAACCTTGTTTCCTTCCAATGATTTTGCCACACCGGATTGTCCTAAAACAACTGCTCCATCATGAATGGTCAAGTCTTTTTGGACGCCAACTTGTCCCCATAATATCACATTGTCTCCAATCGTCACTACCCCAGAAACGCCTACCTGTGCAGCAAACAGACAATTCTTTCCAATGACGGTATCATGGCCAATGTGAACATGATTGTCGAGTTTGGTTCCTTCTCCAATGATGGTCTCGGCAGATACGCCCTTGTCGATGGTGCAGCATGCTCCTATCTCTACATTATCCTTGATGATTACGGTTCCGCAAGAATGCATTTTGGTATTGCCTGCGCTGTTTCTTTGGTAATAAAATGCATCGGCACCGATAACGGAATTGGAATGAATGATGACATTGTTTCCAATCTCTACATGATCATATATGCTGACATTCGAATGGATGATGCAGCCACTTCCAATCTTGACGGAATTGCCGATAAATACACCAGGTTGAACTACCGTATCAAGACCAATGATTACATTGTCGCTGATTGAATTTGCAGAAGTGACAAATGGCCTAAAATGACGGGTAAGTAGATTGTAATCACGAAAGGGATTGTCGGAAAAGATGACGCATTTGCCTTCAGGACAAGGAACCTGACGGTTAATGATGATCACCGATGCATTGGAACCTAAAGCTTTGTCATAGTATTTTGGATGATCGACAAAGGTCAAATCCCCATATTCCACTTTATGGATTTCATTGATTCCGGTAACTGTAAATTCAGCATCACCAAGGAATGCGGCATCACCGATGAGTTTAACTATATCCTTAAGTTTTTGATTGGGATTCAGTTTCATTTCCTTTGTATTTTATGTTTATATGTTCACTGTTAAGGCGGTAAAATTACATTATAATTTGGAATTATTTTCATATTGGAATTGGAATACAAATAAGAGGAATGATTATTAATGATTTAGGAATATGATTCACCATCTATAAGTTTTGTAAATTTGCAGTGCAAATAATCAATGATATGAGTGGACATAACAAATGGTCTAAAATTAAGCGCAAGAAAGGTGTCACCGATGCTCGTCGTTCGAAGATATTTACAAGGATTTTGAAAGAGATTACGGTGTCCGTTCGGGAAGGTACAGTTGATCCTGATTCCAATCCTCGCTTACGATTGGCATTGAACAATGCAAAAGGTGTTAACTTGCCAAAGGATACCATTCAAAGGGCTATCAATAAGGCATCAGAAAGTGGTGGTGCTAATTTTATGGAGACTACTTACGAAGGTTATGGACCAGGTGGGATTGCTGTTTTTGTGGAGTGTACCACTGATAATATCAACAGAACGGTAAGCAACATGCGCATGCATTTCACCAAATATCACGGCACTTTGGGTACAAACGGGAGTTTGGCATTTGTGTTTGATAGAAAGGGAGTATTCACTGTTCAACAGGGAACTCTTGATGCAGATGATTTTGAAATGGCAGTGATAGATGCAGGTGCAGAGGATGTAGAACTGGAGGAAGGTGTGTTTACCATCACCACTGCATTTGAGGATTTTGGAATGACGAACAAAAAACTCGAAGAAATGAAGGTGGAAGTTGAAAATGCGGAACTGCAAAGAATCCCAAAAACAACTGCTCCCGTCGATTTTGATACGGCAAGAAGAGTACTTCGTTTGATAGAATCCATTGAAGAAGATGATGATGTTCAGGCTGTATATCATAACATGGAGCTTACGGATGAAATAATGGAGGCCATTTAATTTGGGAAAGCACATTTCAATCGGTCTTGTATTGTTCATTCTTGCCCAATTGATGTTTGGACAACCGGTTTACACCAAGGAATATCTGATGGGAAAATTCGATTACACCAAGGATACAAGTTTCGAATTGGTGCCTGCCAAATATTCCAAGATGGCAAATCAATACTTAAGAAATGAGGCCTTGCAGAGTTTCATTAAGATGGCAGAAGCAGCCAAAAAGGATTCTGTTAAATTGTATGTACTTTCAGCTACCAGAAGTTTCGATGAACAGAAACAGATTTGGAATGATAAATGGACTGGCAGAACGTTGGTGAATGGTCAGAATTTGACACATATAAAGGATTCTCTGCTTCGTGCAAAGGAGATTTTGAAATACAGTTCCATGCCTTCTGCATCTAGGCATCATTGGGGAACTGATGTAGATTTGGATAATTTCAACAATGCCTATTTCAAGCACGACGAAGGCTTGAAGATTTATAATTGGTTGCTGAAGAATGCATCTAAATATGGCTTCTGCAATCCATATAACGAGAAGGGCATTGCAAGGAAATCAGGCTATGAAGAAGAACGATGGCATTGGTCATATCTACCTATTGCAAAAGAATGTTTGAAACAATATAAAACAAAAGTAACCTACAAAGACATCAATGGTTTTCATGGCCAGGCTACCGCCAAAGACATTGGAATCATTGAAAATTATTTGTTTGGGATAAACAACAATTGTGAATAAATGAATATAACCGATACCCACATACACCTGTATGCCGAGCAGTTCGATGCCGATAGGGGCAACTTGATGGAACTTGCCCAAAAACACGCCGTTACCCGTTTTTTCATGCCCAATATCGACAGCAGTTCCATTGCCTCCATGCTCGAATTGCAGCATAAATATCCAGACATCTGTTTCCCCATGATGGGCTTGCATCCATGTTCGGTGAAGGAAAATTATTTGGAAGAAATCAAACTTGTCGAAGAATGGCTTGCCAAAGAAAAGTTTTATGCCGTAGGAGAAATCGGCATCGATCTCTATTGGGATAAGACCTACATCAAGGAGCAGGAAATCGCGTTCACCAGACAACTCGAACTGGCCCATCAATATCAATTGCCCATTGTCATTCACGCCCGTGAGTCCTTCGACGAAATATTCAAATTGCTGGTTCAAAACAAGGCACAGCATCCACACGGCATCTTTCATTGCTTCACAGGCAATATCGAGCAGGCAAGGAAAATCATCGACATGGGGTTTTATTTGGGCATTGGGGGAGTCCTTACCTACAAAAATTCCGGTTTGGATAAGGTCATCGCCGAAATCGATTTAAGCCACCTCGTTCTGGAAACCGATGCCCCCTATCTGGCCCCTACACCCTTCCGTGGCAAAAGAAATCAGCCCGACTACATCGTAAAAGTGGCCGAAAAGATTGCTGAAATAAAGGAAACAACCATCGAAAACGTAGCCATCATAACCACCGAAAACGCCCAAAAGATCTTCCGCTTCGAAAAATAATCCAATAAATCCTTCGATTATACTTTTCATTTTTTATATTTGCCGCCCTTACAGGAGAGATGTCCGAGTGGCTGAAGGAGCACGCTTGGAAAGCGTGTTTACCCCAAAAGGGTAACGTGGGTTCGAATCCCACTCTCTCCGCAAACGAAAATCCTGCGTAAGCGGGATTTTTGCTTTTCCACCCATTTCTTTCTTCCTCCCCCATTTATAATTCATAAACTATAATTTATAATTATTTCTTGAAGCCTATGGTTTCTTCTCGTCCCATCTGCGTCCCGCTATCCGCTGTAGCCGCTGCATCCCCATTGCCGACACCAAGCAGCGGGCTGCCGCTACTATCGGGGCTATGCTCTGAAGGCAGGTGGC